>CANPZR010000017.1 GCA_947589175.1 uncultured Lachnospiraceae bacterium
AGGGGCGTTTCGTCAAATTTTCAATCTTTTTTCATCTTTATATTGGCAATTAAACGTGAATTTATTATAATAGAAAGAAAGACCCGATCAGATGCGTGGGAGATATGCCGGGATTTTAAGAAAAAGAGGTCACCGATGAGAGAAAAAGTATTGGCATTGGCCAGGGGCAATTTTATATACGAGGCGCCGGATCTTGTGATCCGCCCGGAGAAGCTTTCCTTTACCGTAGTGTCGGGGGAAAGCCGTACGGAGAAGGTGCATATCGGAAATGTCAGAGGACAGAAGATGAAGGGATTCGGGGCAGCGGAGGCGCCGGAGATTGAGTTTCTCCCCGTCTTTCACGGCGAGGAGAACGAGCTGGAGCTGACCGTGAACGCGAAGGAACTGGTGCCGGGAGAGAAGTTAGAGGGCGAGATTCATTTTGTGACAGACTGTGGGGAGGGAACCCTGCCCTACGAGATCTGTATCGTGGCGCCGGAGCTGAAAGACTCTGAGGGAAGAGCCGTGCGGGATTATTTTACCCTGCGGGAGCGCTTTATTGAAAATCCGGAAGAGGGGGTCGCCCTGTTTCACAGCCCGGATTTTGAGAAGGCTTTTCTGTTCCGGGACGAGTCCGGCAAGATTCTGTACCGCCATCTGGCGGAGCGGAACACGAAACTCCAGAGCATGGAAGAATTTCTGGTGGCCATGGGCAAGAAGGAGGCGGTCCGTTTCGCGGTCAGCCACCCGTCCCTGGAAAAGAAAAGGGGCTTAAGCTATGAGATGGTCGGCGAGGATATCCGGGATGTATTGAAAATCCGGGTCAGCACATGGGGAAGCGTGGAAATCCGCATCAGCAGCTCGGCGGACTGGATACAGCCGGATCGGCGCAGTCTCTGGACGGATGAGTCCGACGACGGGCGGATGAGCGTTCCGTTTACGATATCAGAGGACAAGGTGCGGGAGGGGCGCAGGACGGGCTGGATTCTTTTGGAGTCGGTGTATGAGAAGCGGAGGATTCCGGTGACGGTCCGCCGCAGCCTGGAGGGAGGGAGAGAGCGCGCCGGGAAGCGGGCTGCCCGAAAGGCCTTCGCGGATATGTTCCGCGCTATTCTTGCTTTTCGAGAAGACCGGCTGGAGCGATATGATTATTCCCGGATTCTCAAAAAGTGCCGCGCAGTTCTGGAGGGAGCGGATCTGAAGGCGGACGTGCTGACGGAAGGATATATTCCGGTGGCATGCCGGGACGAGGCCGGGATTCTTGGATTTTTCCGCCAGACAGAGGCGCTGCCGGTTCCGGCCGCAAGCGGGACGACGCCGGAGGTGGAGCGCTATATGGCCATCCAGTATGTCAAGTATCTCTACACAAAGAGAGAAGAGGACAGAGAGCGGATCTGCCTTCTGTTAGAGCAGTATCGGAATCAGGGGCATGACAGCCTGTGCCTGTCGTGGATCGGCATTCAGCTGGACAGGCGGTACGAGGAGCTGCAGTGGCGCGCGGACTCTCTCCGGGAGAGGATTCTTGGGGGAGCAGGCAGTCCTCTCTTTTACTCGGAATTATTTTCCTGTTACAGGCAGGACGTATCGCTGATCCACGCGCTGGATAGCGCCACGCTGGCGGCTGTGAACTACGGTCTAAAGGCGGGGCTTCTGACGGAGGAGATGGCGGTCAACATCAGTTTTCTGGCGGAGCGCGTAACGGAGTTTTCGCCGTTAGTGTTCTCGGTGCTGACAAGAATCTATCAGCAGTTTCAGTCAGAGGACGCCCTCCGGAGCATATGCGGGCTTCTGATTCGGAGCGAGAAGAGGCAGAATAAGTATTTTCCGTGGTTTGAGCGGGGCGTGAAGGCAAAGCTGCGCCTGACGGAGCTCTACGAATATTATATGTATACAATGGATACGGAGCGGATGTTTTCCCTGCCGGACTCCGTGATATCCTATTTTCAGTATGAGAATCACCTGACAGAGCGATGCAAGACATTTCTGTACGCTTATATTATCAAAAAAAGGGAGGAAAAGCCGGAGTATTTCAGGCTTTACGGCACGGCCATCCGGGAATACGCCCTGCGGCAGCTGAGCAGGCACCGCATCAGCGAGGATATGGGAGCGATCTACGAGGGGCTGTTCCTCATAGAGAATGTGCAGGATTCGGTGGCGCAGAATCTTCCCTATGTCATGTTCGCGGAGAGACTGATTTGCGATAATGAAAATATGAAATATGTCATTGTGTCCCACCGGGAGATGAAGGAAGAGCTGGCGTACCCCTTAGAGGGCGGACAGGCCGTGATCCAGGTGTATACCCCCAATGTCCAGCTGATTTTCGTGGACGGGGAGGGGCGCTACCACGCGGGCACGGTGGATTACCGCCGCCAGAAGCTCCTTCATCTGGATGAGTTTGCCATGGCCTGCTATGAAAATGGCTCAGAGCATTTTGGCCTGTTGGCTCATCTGGCCTCCCAGGCGCTCCGGGCCGTGAAGCTGACGCCCAAGCAGGCGGTGATTCTGCACAAGGTGGCCAACAGGGAGCTGTTCCGGGACTACACGGACGGCCAGCTGCTGCTGCGGCTGTACGATTTTTACCGGGGGGCGGGCGAGACGGCGCTGCTCCTGGAAGTGCTGGACGCCATCCGGCCGGATCACATCAAGAGGGAGCGGCTGGGCGAGGTGGCGTCGGACTGCATTTACCAGGGGCTTTATGACAAGGCGGAGAAGATGCTTCTTCGCTATGGCATTGAGGGGTGCGACAAAAAGGCGCTGGCCATGCTTTTGCAGTACCGCATCACGAAGAACGGCGGGGACTTTGTCCCGATTCTGATGAAGTGGGCGGCGTATTTGTACAGGGAGCGCTTTTACGAGCAGGGGACGCTTCACTATCTGCTGCAGTATTATATGGGACCGACGGACACGCTGGCGGCCATATACAAGAAGTGCCTGGATATGCCGGAAATTCAGATCGAGGACGGCTCGAAGGAGCGCCTTCTGGGGCAGGTTCTCTTTACCGGAAGCCGTCTGGAGCCCTTTGAGAAATTATTTCTGGAGTATTATGAGAGAGGCAGCAACCGGGTGTTGGTCAAGGCGTTTTTGTCGGAGTACGCCTATGAGTACCTGGTGGGACGGATCGAGCTGTCGGAGCCGGTTTTTTTGAAAATTGAAAAAGAGGCCTTTTACGAGAAGGAAGATGTGATGGTGTTAGCTTCTCTGCGGTATTACAGCAGGCTGAACTGCCTTTCTGACAGGCAGCGGGAGTTTGCGGAGCAATATCTGGAGCAGTTTGCCGGGGAGGGGAGGATATTTTCCTTTATGCGCGCCTTTACGGGCAAGATGGCGGTTCCCTTTGAAATCGAAAATTCTGTGCTGGTGCAGTACAACAGCGGCACGGACAAGGGAGTGTTCCTCCACATCATCGGCTCGGACGGGGAGGAAGAAGTCCTTCCTATGACAAAGATATTTGACGGGATTTTTGCAAGGAGCCTGCTTTTGTTTGAGGACGAGGAGAAGAGATGCTATATATATGAAGAGGAGACGGAAGCACAGACGGACGAGATGGTCCTGAAGGCTCCGTGGCATGGGGAGAACTCCCCCGGATTTTTCAGCATGGTCAATGATATGATCGGGAGAAAAAAGCAGGGGGATGAAAAACGCTATGAGCATTTGAGAAGACAGTATGAAAAGCAGAGAGCGGCTGCCGCGTCACTGTTTCAGTTACAATAAGAAGTGTGAGAAATGAGGAAAGCATAAATGGGAGAACGCACATTACTGCTGGGATATGATCTCTGCGATGGCAGGACACAGATGGCAGTGTACAACAGGACAGAAAGGGAGCCGGAGTTAGTGGGGCAGACGGAGGACAATCCGGACGCGATTTACGAGACGGCGGTGGAACTGGAGGGGCGGGAGCCGATCCGGGATTTTCTGCCCCGGATTCGAAAAGGGGAGAGCATACGGGTGGACGGAAGAAGGTCCGATCCGGCCAACGTGCTGGCCTATTACTTCCGAAAGACGCTGGCGAGAACGCGTAAGAAATATCCGGGCGAGACCATCAAACAGTTGGTGGTGACGGTTCCGGATTGCCGGAAAAGCTATACGGATCTGATTTACGCCGCCCTGGATAAGCTGTCTATTGGACGGGACCGGGCGGTGGTCATAAGCCACAGACAGAGCTTTCTCTACTATGCCCTCAGCCAGAAAAAGGAACTGTGGGTCAACGATGTGGGCCTGTTCGAGTACGAGGCGGGGAAGTTGGATTACTACCAGATGAGCCTGGACCGCCACAAGACGCCGATTTTGGCAGGGCTTGAACACCGGGATCTCTCCGAGGCGCTGTCGCTGTCGGATTCCGGCGACGGGCACGAGGGCACGCTCATTGAAAATGTCATTCAGGCGGCGATCCGCAAGCAGATCCTCTCGGTACTCTACATGACTGGCGAGGGATTTGAGAAGGAGTGGAGCGATGAGGTGTTCAAGCGCCTCTGCGTGGGACGCCGGCTGTTCCGGGGGCGGAACCTGTACGTGAGCGGGGCCTGCTACGCGGCCAGGGAGTTCGGCGAGACGGCCAGGCTGGGAGACTATCTCCTGATGGACGAGGATATGGTGACGAGCCGTCTGTCCATTTCTGTGTACGGGGAGGCGCGGGAGCAGGACTATGTCCTGGTGAAGGCGGGTACGATCTGGTATCAGGCGGACGCTCAGGTGGATGTGATCCCGGACGGGGACAGCGAGCTGTGCCTGAAGGTTGTAAATATATTTACAAAAGAAGAAAAACGGAAATTTATTGAGCTGACGCCGGTGGAGGGCAAGGTCGGCAGGCACTGCAGGCTGTCGGTGCGGGTTCGCTTCGCCGATGTAAAGACATGCATTGTCACGGTGAGAGACAAGGGCTTTGGAGAGCTGTTCCCCAGCTCCAACCGGATCTGGGAGAGCACGGTGAACATTGATTGAGCAGGACGGATTTATTACGGAAAGAGGGAGAATCCCATGATGATCTTATGCCAGGGGAAGATGGCGCGGAAGCCGTATGAGATGCCCTATACGGGTCAGAAGGTGTACTCACTGGAAGAGCTGTGCTATTATTTATATCATAACATCTATAGCATCAACGAGGAATTTTTTCAGGATTCCCTGCCGGGATGGCTGCGGGACGAAGCGGGATGCCCGGAGCTTGCGGACAAGATTGAGGCGATTTTGGCAGACGACCCTCAGTTAAAGGATCTGGTGGTCACGCTGATGTGCGGCTGCGATTACTATAAGGAGGCCGAGATCCGCAAGCTAGTGGAGATTATTGACGGAATTGCCAATCTACCGCTTTACAAAAAGAAAAAAATCAAGGCGGACAATTTTCTCCGGGCAGGCCGGTACGGGCGGAGCCTTGTGGAATACCGAAAATTGCTGCACGGTTCTTTCGCCGTGAATTTTACCACGGAGGAGTATGGCGATATTCTGCATAACCAGGGCATTGCGCGGTTCTATGCCGCATCCTTTGCCGAGGCGGAGCAGGATTTTAAGGAGGCCTATGCCAGAAACAACAAAAGGATTTCGCTGCAGCATTACCTCTGGCTTCTGCTGATGCAGGAGAAGGAGCAGCTGTTTGAGGCAGAGGCCGTCACATATGGCATGAGTCCGGAAGAGATCCAGGCTACGCTGTTCCGGTACAAGGAGGCGGTGGCGTCCTGCCGCGTGCCGGAGCGGGGAGAGGATGATATTGCGGAGTACAAGAGACAGCTGATTACGGCGTTTGCGCATTAAAGAGTACAGGAACAAGGCGTTTGCGCGTTAAGGGAGCAAAAGATCACGGCGTTTGCGCATTAGTTTGCGTATTAAAGGAGGAAGCGGCAGTTTTGAAGCTATTGGGCAGATTTTCGATTTTTTCCAGACACAGGGAGAACGTTCCCGGGGCGGAGGATTCTCCGGCGGGGAGCGGCTCGGAGAAGCGTGATTTTGAGCGGGATATGACCGAGGTGGACCGGGTCATAAAGGAACCGGTGGCGGTGGAGAAGGAAAAAGTCAATATACGGGATGATCGGGCGAGGGGGGCGTACCTGAACCGGCTGTACGACTCGATTGTGGAGGCGAAGGGCCAGTGCGCGGGAATTAAGCATGAGTACGGACAGGTGACATCTTATCTGAAAGACATCCAGCTCATCGACCAGGCGCCGGAAGAGGAAAAGCAGGAGCTTTACGGGGCGGCCCGCCGGATCGTGGAGCTGACGGAGGAGCGCCTCCGCCTGCAGAAGCAGAAATATAAGATGACGGGCCCTCAGAAGCGCGCCATGGAAAATTATGAGCACGTGGTGGAGGACGACATTAAGAAGCTTCTGGAGTACGAGGATTACCAGATGAAGATCAAGCACGACCTGCGGCAGCTGGGGAGCGAGAAAAACCTTCTGCTGGCGGATAAGCGGGATATCATTCGGGGACAGCGCACGCTGAGGAGCATCGGGAAGGTGCTGGCGGGCATACTGGCGGCTATCGGCGCAATGCTGCTCGCGCTTCTTCTTCTCTTTGAAGTGGACATTACCATGCCCTTTTCCGCCACGGCGGCCTTTGCCTTCGTGGTGGCGGTCCTGATTCTGAACGAGGCCAGGAAAAACCGCATTGATATGGTGATTACGGAGAAAAAGTGCAACCGGGCGATTTTTTTGAGCAACCGGGTCAAAATCAAGTATGTCAATAATGTCCGGACCCTGGATTACATGTACCACAAGTACCAGGTCCGCAATGCTACGGAGCTGGATTTTGTCTACGGGCAGTATAAAAAGGCGAAAAAAGAGTGGGCCAGGCAGCGGGAGGGAACCATTCTGCTCAATGAGAATAACCAGATTCTTATGCGGGAGCTGCAGCGGCTGGGGGTCAGGGACCGGGATATCTGGTTCGGCCAGGCCAAGGCGCTCATTGAGCCCAAGGAGATGGTGGAGGTCCGCCATGAGCTGAATGTGCGCAGGCAGAAGCTCCGGGAGCAGCTGGATTACAATACCGGCATTATGGAGGACTGCCTGGCGGAGATGGAGCGCATCCGGAACCAGAAGCCCCAGTACGCGGAGGAAGTGGAGATGCTGCTGGGCAGCCGGGCGCAGTAAAAAATGGATTGAAACGGACAGTGTGAAAAATCACGCTGATGCGATGATTTTTCGCACGGCAATTTGTTTCTGAGCGAAAACAAATTGCAAAGCGAACATAGTTCGCTATGGATGGCAGATGAGAAACTGCATACGCAGTTTTCTCATCGCCTCTTCGCGACAAGTCGCTCAGAAATGAGGAGTAATATGAGGCCAGAAGTGGATTATCGATTATATTTATGTACTGACAGGAGCCTTATGACCACGGATACGCTGGAGGAGGCGGTGGAGCTGGCCATCAAGGGCGGAGTGACCGTTGTGCAGCTTCGGGAAAAGAACTGCACGTCACGGGAGTTCTACCAGCTGGCAAAAAGCGTGAAGGTCATCACCGACGCCTACGAGGTGCCGCTGATCATCAACGACCGGGTGGACATCGCCCAGGCGGTGGGGGCGGACGGCGTGCATCTGGGGCAGAAGGACATACCGGTGCAGGCGGCCCGGAACATTCTGGGGCCGGACAAGTTAGTGGGGGCTACGGCCAACACCCGCAGACAGGCGGTGGAGGCGTGGAAATCCGGCGCTGACTATCTGGGGGTGGGAGACGTATTCGGCTCCGTCACCAAGACGGATACCCGGCCGGTGACGGTGGAGGAACTAAGAGAAATCCGCCAGAGCGTGCAGATACCTGTCATCGCCATTGGCGGAATAAAAGCGGACAATATTCAGAAACTGCAGCCAGCCGGAATCGACGGCGTGGCCGTAATATCAGCCATTATCGGCCGGAGAAATATCACGGCGGCCGCGGAAGATCTGTTCTATAAAGTAAATAAATTCATATGCCCCGGAGCGTGATGAAAGTCGGCCCAGCGCGAGCGCGCCTGTGAGATTTCGATTCGGCGGCGCTATGCCCGCGCCGGAAGGTTTTCCAGAAAATCTTCTGGTATTTTCATGTCGCCGGTGCCCACGCCCAGATCGATGTCCGGCTTGTTGGAGCCGTGGAAATCGGTGCCGCCGGTGATGAACAGGCCAAATTCTCCTGCCAGTTTCTTCACAAATGCCTCGTCGTTCCCCTTGTTGCGGGAGTACAGAGCCTCGATGCCTTTCAGGCCGTACCCCTTCAGTTCGGTGATGAGGCTGTGGAGCTCGGTCACGGACAGCTTGTACAGCATGGGATGGGCTAAGACCGGGATGCCCCCGGCGTTCTGAATCAGGCGGACGCCCTCCTCGGGCGTCAGGTACTTGCGCACCACGAAGTAGGGGCCGTCCTCGGCCAGAATCTTCTTGAAGGCGGAGTCAATGCTGGGAATCGCCCCTTTTTCCAGGAGAAAGCGGGCAAAATGAGCCCGTGTGAGGATGGTGCTCCCGAAGTGGGAAGTCAGTGACTCGTAGTCGATGGGATATCCCGCCTCGTGGAGATTTTCACACATCTTGCGGTTGCGGTCGTCCCGCTCCCTGGCCACGTCGGCGAGGGCGTCGTTTAATTCTTTTCCCGTGTGATCCAGCTGGTAGCCCAGAATGTGGATCTCTTTTTTCTTTGTGGGGGAGACCTTGTACTCGCACGAAATCTCTACGCCGGGAATCACCCGGATGTCCCGGCCCTGAGCGGCTTCCAGCGCCCGCCCTACGCCCTCTACCGTGTCGTGATCCGTCAGGGCGAAGGCGGCCAGGCCGCGGCTGATTGCCATATCTACCAGTTCTTCCGGCGAAAACGTGCCGTCGGAGCAGTTGGAATGAACATGAAGATCGATATATCGCATTTTAATCCTCCTACTAAAAGCATCGCTTTGATTTAATAAATATTTTCAACTTATGATATCATGGATTTCCCGCGCGTTGTGTTCCTGGAATTTCAGCGTCCCGCAGGTTTCGATTTCCTGATATTGGTTCTATCATAACACAGTTCTATTTCCTTGAAAAGAAACATATTTATAAATAAATGATAAACAAATTTCAGAATTGGGTTTGAGGAAGGAATGCTTATGAATAAGAAAAGCATGTTGGCGATGGGGAAGGGCGTCGTCTGCGCGTATGTCGTCACAGCCGTGATTTTGGTGGTTCTGGCGTTTTTGCTGTACCGCTTTCATATATCGGACAGCGCCGTGAAGGGAGGAATTGTCTTTTCCTATGTGTTTTCCTGCTTTGTCGGCGGCATGGCGGTGAGCAAAGGGCGGGACGGGCGCAAGTATCTGTGGGGGCTTCTGACCGGCGTTATTTACTACGCGGTTCTGCTGGCGGTGTCTCTGGTGTGGAACCGCATGATGTTCGCTAACCTGTCCGGAACCATGTCCGCCTGCTTTCTGTGCCTCATCGGGGGAATGCTGGGCGGGATGCTGCAGGCGGGGAAAAATGAGCGCCTGTAGGGCGCTCATCATGCGCACCTGTAAGGTGCGCAGCATGTGCGTCCGTAGGAAAAGCGCCCGAATGGGCGCTTCGCACATCATGTGTGATGGTAATACATATTAAAAAAGCAGCTCGTCGAAAAAGGCTTCCAGCTTCATCGGCTCGTCGTTTTTGAAGATCTGGAACTGCTGCGGGAAGTTGGTGGTGGTCTCGTCTACCGTTGGAAGAATCTGCAGGGTATAGTCCCGCAGTTCCGGCCGGGAGCGGAGCACGCTGGCAAAGCTGTCAAGGATTTCCATGACGGAGAGGGTATCCACCGGGCCGTTGCCGTGCTTTGCCTTGATGAGCTTTTCAAAGGATTCCCTTATATGATCTATGCCGGTTATGTACTGGCCAATCTCGTAGTTGGCCTTTGCCACCGGCTCCATGACCTTGTTGAAGGCGGTGCTTTCGTCGATCCGGGTCCCCATGTGGGTACAGGTACCGAAGTTCAGACGGTACAGGATGCCGCCCTCCGCGAAAAAGAAGTAGTTGTCATTGAGCCCGATGGGCGCGAGGCCATTGATCCGGCTTTCCGGTTCCTTGTAGCCGTCCGGCCAGGGAAGCTGCATCTTGTCGTAGTCCATCAGGATACAGTAGCAGTCAAACTGCTTTGAATTCTTATATTTGTGGAAAAGAGGCTTCTTTTCCTGAAACTGCACGGAGGTGTAGCGCATCAGCTCGCTCCAGAAAACGAGTGGCTCCATGTCCGATCCCTCCGACTGGAGGGTGGAGCGGTCTAAGAGGCTGATCTGCTCGCAGTAGTAGTCGATCATGTTGTGCATTTTCTCATACAGGGCGTTTTTCGCCTTTACCAGAGCGTCCGCGTAGTTCTCCTTACCTCTGTCCTTTACAGTGATCTCCGGCCGGAGATCGGTGGTCATTGTAAATAAGTCCATTTTTTTCCCCTTTCTTATTTTATAAAAAATAGCTTAGCTTCACGATTTGTCCAATCAAGCCGGACTGCATATTCTGCTTTCTTTATTTATGAAAAACAGTTTAGCTTCATGATACCAAAAACAGTGTCACTCAGGATTTCAAAATCATAATATAGATATAGCATATTTTCCCCGAAAATGCAACTTTCGAAAAAGTAAGGCGCTTGAATTTCCAATCCGAATTTGAAATTTGAATTTGCCCGCAGAATTTGCTGTCCGGATTTTACTCTGGTCGTTGCTTTTTATTTCCATTAGTGATATACTTTACTACAAAGACGCAGAGAAAGAGGTAACAGCATGGAAAAGAGAGCGTGGAGCGTGATCCGGCTTCTGCCGGTCTTTCTGGCGGTGGCGTTTGTGCCGCTGATTTCAACCGTGAAGCAATATACGACAGATCTGAACCGGTACAACTGGTTTGACAGCGGGAATTCTTTAATAGACGTATTTTTGTACTGGAAGGGACAGGCGCTGATTCTTCTCGCCTTTGTCATGCTGCTCTTTCTGATGGCTACTCCTGTTTTGAGCCGGGAGCAGAGGCCGGACTGGAAGAAGCTGAAGACGCCGGAGATAGCGTTTTTAGGTGTGTATCTGCTGTTTGCCATTCTGTCGTCGGTGTTCTCCCAGTACGGGGATACCGCGCTGCGGGGCGGCTATGAGCAGTGGGAGGGACTGAATGTGCTCCTCGCCTACGGCGTGCTTTTTACCTATGTGTACCTCACGGCGGACTCGGAGCGGGCGGCGCGCTATGTGATCTACGCCATTGTGGCGGGCAGCTTTGTAGTGGGACTGATCGGCGCGGGCCAGTATTTCGGGATGGATTTGTTCCGCAGTGATTTTGGCAAGAGCATCATGTCCCTTATGAGCGAGACAAAAATGGAATTTAGTTTTAACTTTCCGGAGGGCTGGGTGTACGCGACGCTGTACAACCCCAATTATGTGGGTTCCTACGCGTCTCTGGCGCTGCCGGTGCTGATCGCCGTTGCTACCGTGGAGTGGAAGAAGATTCCGCTGTTCTGGTCGATTCTCTCTCTGATCGGGACGTTTCTGATGGTGATTACCCTGCTCGGCTCCCAGTCGCTGACGGGCTGTGTGGGCGTGATTCTCAGCGTGGTCTTTTTCATTGGCTACCGGAGCCCCGCCATCGTGCGGTCCTTTGGCTGGAAAAAGACCGGAATAGCGCTGGGAGCTGTCGCGGCGCTCGTAGTGGCAATCGTTCTGGTATTTCCGGACAATGTTAAAACGGGATTTAATAAATTATTTCACCCCCATGCGGACTCTCACGCCATGGAGGATATGATATCGACAGATAAGGGATTGAAGATTGAGACGGTGAATCAGGGCAGCTTTTATGTCACGGTCACGGGAGAGTCGGACAAGCCCTTTGAATTTACCGACGAGTCGGGGAAAGAGATGGTTCTGCCGGAAAATAAAGACGAGGGATTTTATGAATTTAGCGGTGATACGCCGCCCCGGACGAGGATCCGGTTCTACGCGACGACGATCCAGAGGGGAGATGAGCCGGTGCCCGCGGTCCGGATTCAGACGCCCTACAACTGGAAGGACTGGTATGTGGCGCGGATTGGGGACAATTATCAGATTTACAACGCGTTCGGAAGATTTGACTCCCTTCGGGAGATTGAGGACATCGGTTTTAAGGATTCCCAGCATTTCGGGACGAAGAGGGGATATATATGGTCCCGGACATTCCCGCTGTTAAAGGACTCCATGATTCTTGGGAGCGGGCCGGACACCTTTACCATCGTGTTCCCCAATGACGACTATGTGGGAAAGAACAATATGGACTACAATGGAGTGACGGTAACGAAGCCGCACAATCTCTATTTGCAGATATGGACCCAGACGGGATTTCTGTCGCTGGCAGGATTTCTTCTTCTGGCGGCGTGGTATTTTGTGAAGAGCCTGAAACTGTACTGGAACCGTCCGTTAAAGAGCTTTATGGACAAAATAGGGGCGGCGCTCATGACGGCGGTGTTCGGCTACCTGGTGACGGGGCTGGCCAATGATTCCACCGTTACCGTAGCGCCTGTGTTCTGGGCGGCGCTGGCTCTTGGGATAGCTGTGAACCGTATGAATGAAAAGAAGGTGGTTGCGTGAATGAAAAGGGTATGGGCATGGGATATGAGGATATTGACCAGCTGACGGGGCTCTACACCCGCAAGGTGGTCAAAGAAGAGATGGAAGAGCTTCTGAGGACGGATTCCCAGAACCAGTTCCACCTCTCGCTGCTGCGCATGTGGAATATCGGGGAGTTTACGGAGGAATACGGAAATTCTTTCGCCCTGGCGATGTTAGAGAACCAGGCGGTGATTCTCCGGGAATACTATAGCACATTTGGGAAAAATGTGGTGCTGGGGCGGTTCCGGAGAGACACGTTCGCTATTTTTTTACAGTGGTCAGACAAGGAGGCCGTGGAGGAGCAGGCTGCTTTCGTGCACAATGTCATGAAAAACAGCTATTCCGGCAGGAATCAGGATTTCGATCCCCAGTTCACCATGGCGACCTATCATATTTCTGAAGGGGTAAAGGATGCGGATACGATTATACATCGGGCGGAGTGCGCGGTGAATTACGGCCAGATGTCAGGGGATTCCGTGGTGGTGTACCAGCCCTATATGGAGACCGACGAGCCGGCTGTGACCAGGCAGGAGTATCTGAAGCTGGAGGGAGAGAACCTCACTCGGTACGATCGCCAGTTTGTCTCCTTTGCCGTTAATCTGCTTTCCAATTCCAGAGATCTGGACAGCAGTCTGGATATGCTGCTTCTGCGCGCGGGACAGCACTTTGGCTTCGATGACATGCTGATTTCGGAGTTCGGCGAGGGGGAGTCGGTCCATGTGACCAATAAGTGGACGAGGGAGCAGGGCGTGCTCCGGGATCTGGGAGAGCCCTTGTCCTTAGACGACTGGGACGGATTTTTTTCCTCCTTTGACGCCAATGGGCTCAACGTTGTGCCGGACATATCGAAGCAGTCTTTTTCCGAGAGAGACCGGGCTTTTTTCGAGGCGTTCCGGATTCGCGGTTTCTTTAATGTGCTGCTCTACAGCAGCGACCGCCCCATCGGCTATATGTCCTGCTGCAGCCGGAAGCCGCGGGAGAAATGGGATGAAAAGACCCGGAACTCCCTGATTCAGTTAAGCCGTCTGACGGCGGCCTTTGTCATGCTCCGGATCCAGAAGAGGGAGGATCGGATTCAGATTGAGGATCTTTCCCGGGATGGTCTGACAGGCGTTTATCAGTATCCGGCCTTTCAGCGTAAGGTGAAAAGGCTGCTCCATGAATTTGACCCGCTAAAGACTTATGCGATTATATATTCGGACATTACGAATTTTTCTGTGCTCAATGAAAATTTCGGCTATGAAGAGGGAAATCATGTGCTGCAGGAATTTGCCAGACGGATACAGGACAACAACACGGCCAATGTAACGGTGTGCCGGTTGGAGGGAGACCGTTTTGTGATTCTCTCCTGCAGAGACCAGCGCAAGTCCATCGAGGCGCGGGTCCATTCCGTGAACAATGAATTTGCCAGGTATCTGGCCGACAAGTACCCGCAGAGCGATTTTCACATTACATCGGGGATTTACTTTCTGGAATCCCCGCACATGAAACTGCACACTATGATCGACAATGCCAACCACGCCAGAAAAAGCGTGAAGAAGCACCATTTCGGGACGGTGGGCATATACACGGACGCGCTGCGGGTACAGCGGCAACAGACGCTGGAGGTAGTGGGGAGCGTGCATGACGCCATTGCCTCCGGGGCCATCGAGGCGTTTCTGCAGCCGAAGTTTTCCATGCACACGTTCCGCATCGTGGGGGCGGAGGCTCTGGTGCGGTGGCGCAACCCGGACGGCTCCTTCCGTTTTCCGGACCAGTTCGTGCCGGTGCTTGAGGAGGCGGGCCTGATCGTGGATGTGGACATGTGCGTGTACGAGCAGGTATTAAAGGTGCTCTCGCGCTGGAAAAAGCAGGGGCGCAAGCTGATTCCAATCTCGGTGAATTTTTCCCGCGTGCACTTCAGGAACCCGGACGCCTACCAGAAGATTATGGAGCTGGCCAGCCGGTATGAGATTTCCCCGGACTACATAGAGGTGGAGATCACGGAGAGCGTATTTAACACGGACAGAGCCAATCTGTACCATCAGATGTCCCGCCTGCGGGATAATGGCTTTAAGATAGATATTGATGATTTTGGCACCGGGTATTCTTCGCTGAACATGCTTTTGTCGGCGCCGGTGGACATTGTGAAGGTGGATAAGAGCTTTATCGACCGCTATGAGACGGAAAGCGAAAAAGAGTATATCAACCAGATCGGCAGCCTGATCCTGTCGGCCAGGAAGGATATTATCTTTGAGGGGGTGGAGACACGGGAACAGGCGCAGCTGCTCACCAGCTACGGGTATGACAGGGCGCAGGGATATCTGTTCTCCAAGCCGGTATCCGTACCGGAGTTTGAACTTTTACTGCAAAGAGAAGAAGAATAAAAATATCCTAAAGAAAAAGTAAAAAACTTGACTTTAAAGTAAAAAATGTCTAAAGTAGATAGTAGACATGTGGATCTGACAAAAGGGGGCTACACAGAAAAATGAAAAAGGAAAAGACACCAAAAACCAAAAAAGCAGCAAGAACACGCACGAGAAAGATGGGCATACGGATGAAGATTCTTCTTCCGGTCAGCGGACTGATTCTGCTGATCTGCCTGACACTGGGAATCACGTCCTATCAGCGGATCTCGGAGGGGATGATCGAGATGGGCGTGGAGGAAGCGGATATGGCGGCGTCCATCGCGCTGGATTCCATTGACGCGAACATGCTTGCCAGCCTGCAGCCGGGCGCGGAACTTACGTCCAATTACCAGACGCTTTTAGTGCGGATGCGCAAGACCAAAGAGACCTGCGGCATTGCCTATCTGTATACGCTGTACGCCGATGGAGATACCGTGCGCTATGGAGTGGATTCCGATGAATCGTCGGAGCACAGCCAGATCGGGGATGAGTTCGAGATACCGTACAGCGATCTGAAAAATGTCTTTGAGGGCGAGTCCTATGTGCAGGACTATGTGGATGAGGACAATCTCATTTCCGTCTACAAGCCGATCGTGAACCGGTCCGGCATGGTGCAGGGCGTGCTGGGATGCGATTATGACGCGTCCGAGGTCGTAGCGCGGCAGAGCGCCACGCTGCGTCAGGTAATCTGGGTGGCGGCGATCTGTCTGGTTGTCGCATTGGCGGTTCTGAGCTTTGTCGTGGGACGGATCATGAAGAGCCTGCGCGCCGTAGACAGCAAGATCTACGATCTGGTACACAATGAGGGCGACCTGACCCAGAAGCTCGATATCAATACGGGCGATGAGATGGAACTGATCGCCAACAACGTCAACACGCTGTTAGAGTACATACGCGGCATCATGCTGAATATTTCCGGCAACTCCCGGCGGCTGAGCGGTTCCTCTAAAAATGTGGTGGAGAACCTCTCCGGCGCGGAGGTGAATATCGCGGATGTGTCGGCGACCATGGAGGAGATGAGCGCGGCCATGGAGGAGACGAACGCCTCGCTGAACCAGATCAATGTCTCTGTGGGGCAGATCCATGAGGCAATCGAACTGATTTCCGCCAACGCCACAAAGGGCAGGGATTCTTCTGTTGTCACCATGGAGAAGGTGGCGCAGATTTACAAGAAGGCGGAAAAGGAGCAGAAGAGCGCCCAGAGCATGGCGAGAGAGATGGCGGATACGGTCAATGAAAAGATCGAGAAATCCCGCGAGGTGGAGCAGATCCGCGAGATGACGGAGAACATCCTGCGGATTTCGGAGCAGACCAGCCTCTTGGCGCTGAATGCCAGTATCGAGGCGGCCAGAGCGGGCGAGGCCGGAAAGGGCTTTGCGGTTGTGGCGGATGAGATCGGCAATCTGGCTATGGATTCCGCCGGTACGGCGACGCAGATCCAGGATGTCAGCAGCGCTGTAATCGAGACGGTCAACGAGCTGGCGGAGAAATCCGAGCAGATGATTAATTTCATGGATAAGACCGCTATGCAGGGCTACGAGAAGCTGCTGGAGACAAGCGGCAACTACCGCAACGACATCGGTAACATGAATACGATGATGAAGGATTTCGCCGAGGAGAGCGAGCAGCTGAAGGAGAACATCGACGAGATCAAGGAGGCCATCGCGGCCGTGAGCATCGCCGTGGACGAGAGCGTCAAGGGCGTGGTCAATGTCACGGAGATGTCGGTGGATTTGACCACGAGAGTGGGAGATATCGGCAACGAGGCCAATTCCAATATGGATATCGCCAACCAGCTTAACGGCGAGGTCGGCAAATTTAAGTTAGAGTAAAGTTACGGCCCGGAGCGAGAAATTGTCCGGGCTGTTATTTTTTATCGAAAATAAAGCGTGAGCCATGAGTTCGATAGCTTATGGTTTTACGACGTGTAAACACCCCGGAAGGGGCTTACTACAATGATAGAGAGGGCGAGGATTATGGCGGCGTTTGAGAGAGTGATGTCGGGGATTCCAGAGATGGATGAGGCACTGGACAATATACGGCTGGGTGACAACGTGGTGTGGCAGGTGACGAGCCTGGAAGAATTTCATTTATTTTTGGAGCCGTATGTGAGGCAGGCCATAGAGGACAAGAGGAACCTGATTTATGTCCGCTTTGCCTCGCACGTTCCTCTGGTGGAGGAACAAGAGGGCGTGAAGGTGACGCGGGTGGAGCTGTCGCACCGGTTCGAGACATTTACGGTGGAGATCCACAACCTGGTCGAGAGAGAGGGGAGGGACGCCTTTTACGTCTTTGACTGTTTGTCGGAGCTGCAGACGGCCTGGGCCACGGACCGGATGATGGGGAATTTCTTCCGGGTGACCTGCCCGTTTTTGTTCGACCTGGACACGGTGGCTTTTTTTCCGCTGATCCGGGGCAAGCACTCCTTCAAGGCGATTGCCCAGATCCGGGACACGACCCAGTTGCTCTTAGACGTCTATTCCGACGCGAGCCAGGTGTTCGTGCGGCCTCTGAAAGTGTGGAACCGGTACTCGGAGACGATGTTTCTCCCCCATGAATACGACAAAAAGAGCGGGGCGTTCCGTCCTCTCCGGGAGGGCGTCCGCGTCAGCCGTTTTTACCAGATTATGAATGAGAACCAGATGGCGGGGGCGGATCAGAATATAGATAGCTGGGACCGTTTTTTCACCTTTACGGAGCAGATGTACCGTCAGGGAATGGATGTGACCGAGGCGTGCGGCCGCATGTGCAATATCATGATGACGAGGGACGACCGCATGAGGGAGCTGATCAAGGCCAATTTTACGCCAGAGGACTATTTTAAAATAAGAAGCCGGATGATCGGGACCGGCATGATCGGGGGGAAGGCCTGCGGAATGCTGCTGGCGAGAAAGCTGATTGAGAATCACGCGCCGGAGCTGTATGCCCGACTGGAGCCCCACGATTCCTATTACATCGGCTCAGATGTGTTCTATTCCTACATCGTTTACAATGATTTCTGGGATATCCGCGTGAGGCAGCGGCGGCGGGAGGAGTATTTCAGTCTGGCGGACGAGTTTGCCGAGTGCCTCCGGACCGGCGAGTTTTCCGCTACGGAGCGGGAGCAGTTCGAGCGGCTTCTGGATTATTACGGCCCGGATCCTATTATTGTGCGGTCGAGCAGCATCCTGGAAGATGGCTTCGGAAACGCTTTTGCGGGAAAATACGACTCGGTATTCTGCGCCAACAGCGGGACGAGGGAGGAGCGGCTCCGCGAGTTCGAGGAGGCGGTGCGCACGGTGTACGCCAGCACGATGAGCCGCTCGGCGCTGGATTATAGGCTCCGCCGGGGACTTGAGGGGCGGGATGAGCAGATGGCGCTCTTAGTGCAGCGGGTGTCCGGCTCGCGCTACGAGGATTTCTTCATGCCCTGCGGGGCGGGCGTGGGGTATTCCTACAGCCCCTACCGCTGCTTTGAGGACATCGACGCGACCGCCGGCATGCTGCGGCTCGTGATGGGGCTGGGAACCGGCGCGGTGGACCGGGTGCAGGGCTCCTATCCGCGGCTTGTCAACCTCGACCAGCCGGAAAAGACCGTGGCGGTCACCAGCCGGGAAAAGCACCAGTACTCCCAGCGGCGGGTAGATGTAATCGATTTGTCCGCCGGGCGCGTGGAGGGGCGGGAACTCTCCCGGATCGAGGGATGCCTCCCGGCCTATCTGAAAAAGATTATGCTGGAGCACGACTACGATGCGGAGGCGATGTTTCGCGACCGGGGACAGCGGCGGGACGTTCTCTTTATCTCCTGCGGCGGCATGGTGAAAAATGAGGCGCTGATGGCGGACATGCGAAAGCTGATGGAGGTCATTCAGGAAAATTACCAGTACCCGGTGGATGTGGAGTACACGATCAATCTGGACGAGGCGGGGGAGTACGTCATCAATCTTCTGCAGTGCCGCCCGCTCCAGGTGGCGCATGACCGGGTGGACGTCGCTATTCCGACGGATATTGACAGGGAGAAGATTTTTCTGGAGTGCTGCGGGGCGTCCATGGGGCTCTCGGAGAAGATTAAGCTGGATTATGTGGTGATGGTGGATCCGGTGGCGTACTACCAGATGCCCTACAACGACAAGTACAGTGTGGCAAAGGCCGTGGGAGCGCTGAACTGGCATTTCAGAAATAAGGGGAAGCATTTGATGCTATTGGTGCCGGGGCGCGTCGGCACGACCTCGCCGGAGCTGGGAGTGCCCACCTCTTTTTCCGACATCAGCGGATTTGACTGTATCTGCGAGATATCGGAATCCCGCGCCGGGTATGTCCCGGAGCTCTCCTATGGCAGTCATATTTTTCAGGATCTGGTCGAGGCGGAGATTCTCTATGCCGCTGTGTTTGAAAATGAAAAGACGAGGGTTTTCGCGCCGGAGAAAATCCGCCGCCTGCCTAACCTTCTGACCGAGTTTTACCCGGCGGGCGAGAGCCTGACTGGGATTATGGGGATTTACTCTGTGGAGGATAAAGAGTGCTATCTGTATCACGATATGAAGACGGAGCATCTTGCCGCTGTGCTATGAGTTGTTGTGATGTGCGGGTATAATAATGCGCCTCAAAGCGCCACGATAGAACAAAGAAGAAAAATGCAGCAGAATAAGTTAAATCTGCAGGATATTATTCAATCAAA
>CANPZR010000018.1 GCA_947589175.1 uncultured Lachnospiraceae bacterium
CACGCCCCTCTTGGTGATCGGGTAACCGGGGTAAAAATCCTGCTGGCCCTCAATGTTCACGATTATGACGGCTCTTTGCAGGCTTCATCCAGTTTTTTCATGGCTTCCGTGACAGTCAGTGATGTGGAAAGCATGTTTTCAGTTTTCAAAAAATAGGTTTCCCCTTTCTGCAAATAATTTTATCACAGATTCTGTGGTTTTGCCAGAAAATTTTCCTTACAGCCATTATACTACAGACAAGCTGTGAAATCAATTGTTGTCTAGACGGATATAGTGCGGTTTAGACGGAAAAAGTTGACATTTAATTTTGTGGGTTGACATTAAAAGATAAAGAAATAATATGATTTTTTTTAATCAAAATGTTAGAATAAAGTTAGTATTTATTAATCTTTGGCGTGTGAACTCCGGCGTGTGCCGGAAACAACAAATGTAAGGAGGAATGTAATGAAGAAAACATGGAAACGAGTTTTTTCCGTACTGGTGTCAGCGGCGATGGTCGTTGCCGGGTTACAGGCGCCTGTGAAGGGCCGGGCGGAGGAGCAGGACAGCGTGATTACGCTGACAGAAGAGAGCCAGCTGGGCCAGTATACGGAAAGCAAGCCCTATAACCGGGTTTCGGTTCACGACCCGTCTGTGGTAGTGGGGTATTATGAGGGCGTCTATTCGGATGCTGCCAAGGTCTATGGTGAGCAGAACGCGAGCGGGACGAGAAAAGAGATTTATTTTATTTTTGGATCTCATATGGCGTGGGCGTATTCGCTGGATCTCATGAACTGGAAGACATTTGAGAACAACATCACGGCATCGACATGCGCGAATATTTTCAAAGAGGACGCGGAGTGGTCGGCCAGAGGGGGAGACAATTATGATGTTTCCGGCAATCTCTGGGCGCCGGACGTTATCTGGAATCCGACTATGAACAAATGGTGCATGTACATGAGCGTAAACGGGGATAAGTGGTACACATCGATTGTGCTTCTGACGTCGGACTCTCTGAATGGGGACTGGACCAGAGTGGGACCGGTGGTGTATTCGGGATTTACGAACAAGGAAGAGGCGGACAAGACAGATCTGTTCAAGGTAATTGGCGCCAAAGAGGGGACAGATGCGGTTCCTAAGCGCTATCTGCAGCGGAGAAACAATAACGCAACCTACAATATGAATGCCATTGATCCCTGCGTGGTATACGATGAAGAGGGGAAGCTCTGGATGACATATGGATCCTGGTTCGGCGGCATTTATATGCTGGAGCTGGATCCGGAGACCGGGCTCAGGGACTATGGACATACATATGAGACTGAGGTAAATGTGTCGGATGCCTACCAGGGGCTTATGCTGGCGGGAGGCGACCACCGTTCCGGTGAGGCCTCTTATCTGGAAAAGATCGGGGACAGATGGTATCTTTTCCTGTCCTACGGCGGACTGGAGGCAAAGGGCGGATACAATATGCGCGTTTTTTCTTCGGACAAGATCACCGGGCCCTACATGGATCTCTCGGGAGAAGACGCCAGATACGGGAGCACGCTTGACCGGGATGATGCCGGACAGCCGGTTCAGGTTTTATCCGCAAATGTCGGCGACTGCAAAAAAACGACGGGAAGCCAGCTGATGAATTATTACCGCTGGGATTTTATGAACCGGGGATTTACGGCGGAAGGGCATAACTCGGCCTTTGTGGATGATGATGGAAAGGCGTATGTGGTATATCACACCCGGTTTGACGGCGGGACGGAAGCGCATGAGGTGCGGGTCCACCAGCTGTTTACGGCGAAAAATGGCGGGCTGGTGGCGGCGCCGTTTGAGTATGCGGGTGAGACGCTGTCCGCGAAGCCGTATGATGTGTCGGACGTGGCGGGAGAGTATACCGTGATCCTGCAGAAGCCGACGAATTACGCAAGTCTTGAGTGCCGGACGACGGAGACCATTGAACTGAAGGACGACGGCACGGTGTCCGGAGCGTATACAGGCACCTGGGAGCAGGGGGAGGACGGCCCCTATGTGACCATGAAACTTGGGAGCGATACCTATCAGGGCGTATTTCTTAAGCAGAAAATGGAAGAGCAGGGCGACAGCGCGATCTGTTTTACGCTGGCGGGTGATAATGACCTTGCGCTCTGGGGATACAAACTCGATCCCACGGTGGCAATTCGCAAGACGCTGGATCAGTCCATCCGGATTCCGTCTGTGACGGCGACGGATATCACTTTGCCGACCGAAGGCGTCGGCGGCTGTACAATCGCGTGGAAGAGCAACGGGATTGCCCTTTCTGACGATGGAAAAATTACATATCTAAAAGAAGACTCCGACGTAGTGCTGACGGCGGTTATCTCCAATGGCAAATACCGTTTCATCAAAAATTATACGGTAAAAGTGTTCGGAAGCGACAGCGTTTCCAAGGAGCAAGAGATAGAACTGGCTACTCTGTATGAGGATGAGGAACTGGATATTTCCAAAATGAGCATAAATAATTATGTGTCGCTGAAGAGTCCGTTTTATAAATCAGCGGACTTATCCCATGGAGCGGTGATTTCCTTTGATATAAAGAGGACGGCGGCAAGCGACAGGCTGGCCAATATATTTGCGCTGAATTTTTCGGGCGGAGCCGGCACAGGTCCCATGCTGTACTTTTGCGGCGCAGGATACCTTGGCTATAACGGACCGGGCGGCTTTTATGACGCAAATCTCGGGCCTGATTACACGCAGGCGGAGGATCTGTTTAAGACAGGTGAATATGTCAATATAAAGATAAAATTCACGCCGGATGGCTTCGAGGTCTACCGGGATGGGGAACTCGCATATTCCAGGGAGTCGCTGGTGGCCGGAACGACTGAGGGCGGCACGGATGTTACGAACTGGTCTGATCTGGGCGAAAAGCTTCTGGACTGGCTGGAAAATGACGCGGAAGAACTGAATTTTGGAGCGGGAAGCTGGTCTGGCTGGTCGAATCTGATTTTTCAGGGATCGGTCAAGAACATGAAGTTTTCCTATGTTCAGCCTGCTATTGAAGTCAATGGAAGTTCCTCGGACACGGGACTGACCGGGCTGTATACGCAGGATTATGAGGATGTGTCGGATATCAGCAAGGAGTGGACGTCGCCCAATGCCCAGCAGTGGGTTCTGCTGGGAAAGGACGAGGCGCACGGGAACTTTTTGAATTATAATCTCACGGGATCCGGGCAAAACAGCCGCGGCGCGTATTCCTGGTTCGGAGACAAGATAGATGCGTGGCCGGAAAATTACCAGCTGGAATACGACATGGCGCTGACGGCAGGAAGCGGTTCGGAGTCCCAGTGTCAGGAGTCCCAGTTTGCCGTTGCTACTGCCGATGTAAAAAATGTCAACGATGGCATCACCAGTGGCTATGTGTTGAAAATGAGCAGTACCAATTCTACCACATGGTCGATTAATGATGGCGCGGGATCGGTGGTTCTGGAAAAGGGAGAGTGGGTTCATGTGAAGATTGTCGGGACGGCGGGACAGCCGTCGGCAAAACTGACAATCACTAAGGCAGATAACAGCGCTCCGATCCAGGATCTGGCAATAACGGCTGACGGCGCCGGGAACATCAAGGGATTTTATATCCGAGCTGGCCGCTACAATGGTATTTTCCAGGTGGACAATATCTGTGTAAAGGAGCAGGGCAAGGATTATGTGGACACTACCGTTTATGATACGGCGATGAAGCGGGCAAAGCAGTTTGCGTCCATGCAGGAAGAAAATGCTATTTTCACAGAGGATTCCTATCAGGCGCTGAAAGGGGCGATTGAGACAGCGGAGAAGACGATTACGCCGGATAAGCTGACGTCCGGGCACAAGGCGGAGATCGACGCCCAGGCTGAGGCGCTGATTGCGGCTATAGACGGTCTGAAGCGCCTTGTTTACACGGTTACCGTGGAGACGACAGAGGGAGGCTCCGTGACGGGATTAAATGCCGATGGGAAATATTATGCCGGAGACAGCATAGCGCTGACTGCAAAAGCAGATGAGGGTTATGAATTTGCCGCATGGGAAGCGGATGGAAAATCAGCAGGAACCGGTACGGTCTACTCGGCTATGGCAAGTGGAGATATCGCAATAAAGGCGCTTTTTGAAAAGGCGGCAATAGTCGATCCCCCAGAGAAAGATCCTTCAGGAGGAGATTCTTCAGGAGAGGGCTCTTCAGGAGGAGATTCTTCAGGAGAGGGCTCTTCGGGAGGAGATTCTTCAGGAGGCAGCTCATCGGGAGGCAGTTCTTCAGGTGGCAGCGCCGAAGAGAGCAAAGTGCCCGCACCGACTGTGAGCGCTGTCACGTATCGGTTTGGCTTGACGTTGAAAGCAGTCACGCTTCCAGCTGACTGGGAATGGAAGAACCCGGATGAAAAACTCAGCGCCGGAACAAAGGCATATACGGCTGTCTACAAAAAGGGAGTTCAGGAAGAGGATGTTTTGGTAACTGTAAATAAGGCTGATAATCCAAGCTATGTTCTTCCCGGAAATCTGAGCGGGACGGCAGGAGAATCGCTGGGAAGCATTTCACTTCCTGAGGGATGGGCATGGAAGGATGCGGCGGAAACCCTTGCAGAGGACAAAGGCTCCTATCAGGCGGTTTACACAGATCCGTCCGGCAACTATGAAACGATAGAAGCAGCGCTGGATGTAGACGTGTCGCCGAATGGAAGTTCTTCGGATTCTCCGGATTCTTCCGGTTCTGGCGGCAATGACGGCAATAGTGGCAATGGCAGTCAGGACGGATCATCGGATGTTTCCCTGACGCTGAACAAGAGCAGCGTTACGTTGTACACAGGTAAGGCGTCTGAAAGCGTAACAGTGAAAGCAACTGTGAAAGGAACTTCTCAGGCAGTGACGTGGACTTCCTCTGATCCGAAAGTGGCAACCGTAGAAGACGGATTGATTGCTGCTGTGAAAAAAGGAACGGCTGTAATTACAGCCAGCGCAGGCGGAATTTCCAAAACGGTACGCGTAACAGTTAAAAATCCGTCGATTAAGGTGAAGAAGGGAAAGAAGTCGGTTACGAATGTAAAAGTCGGCGAAAAAGAACAGATTCATTTGAAAGTTTCTGTTTCACCGGCAAAATCAGGATTGAGCATTGAGAAGCTTTCCAAAAAGAAAAAGAAAATTGTCAAGGTCACTCTGAAAGGCAGCAGCCTGACTATTAAGGGAAAGAAAAAAGGCAAAGCGACAATCCGGATTAAGAGCGGAAAAGCGGAAAAGGCAGTCAAGGTAACAGTAAAGTAAGACAATAATAAGGAACAGACAAGTAATGAATTTGGTATCCGGCGCATTGTGTCCGCGGGATGGCAATGCGCTGTGATATCGGCATTAAAAAGGAGGACGAAAATGCGATTGAATAAGTTGTGGAAACGATTTTTAGCAGTAACGCTGTCAGCAGCGCTGGCTCTGGGAGTGCCGGTGGCAGCGGGGCCGAGGAAAGCGGAGGCAGAGGCAGTGCCGGAGCCTATTTATGAGAATGATTTTGAAGCGGCGGATGCAGCGGATGGAGATAAGGGCAAAGTTAAAGGATTAGGGAACATTGAAAGTTCTGACGTGAAACACGGAAAAGTGTTTCATAATGCAGAAGGAGGAGTGAAAGAAAACTATTATCTGCTCCCTGATAATGTGTTTTCGGATAATGCAGAGGCAATAAACCAAAATAAAGGAGTTACAATTAGTTTTGAGCTAAATGCAAATGGGAAAGCAAATTTTAATTCGCCTATATTTTCTGCTTATGCAAAGGAACCTGAGGGCAAGGTTAACACTTTTCCAATGTTTATTATTCAGGGAAGGCAAATAATACAGTATAATGCATCAGGATATTGTAATTTTGAGAACACAGATAATGTGTTAGAAACAAATGTAGTGAGTACAGAATATATGGATGATAATGAATGGCATACAGTAACAGTTACATTATCCACAGCAAACCCAGTAGGGGAAAAGACTGGAACAGCAGTATTTTATATTGATGGGGTGGCTGTAAATACATGGAATTATACAGAATTGGGTTCTGTAGGTGATGGCTTTCTGAGTGCCGGTGGTATAGGATCTTTAAAATATATTTGTTTGGGCGGTAATCAGGCATGGGAATGGCAAGACTCAGTGCAGGATGTTGATCCGGCATATTTGTTTGATAATTTGAAAATATACAGTACAGCCCTTACTGCCGATCAGGTAACTAAAATATACGAGGATACGTTGGTGAAAGTAGACACTATTACCATTACGCCTGATTCCCCAACAGCGGTTAACAAATATACATATGCTTCTGAAGCGGATAAAGCAAACAATAAAATAGCAAAATCAGAATTGGGAAGCGTACAACTGCAAGCGAGTGTCTCGCCCGATTACGCAACCAATAAAGATGTCAAGTGGAGCATAGAAGCTGACGATCAAGAAAAGGCATCGGTGGATAGTACAGGCTTGGTAAAACTTACAGAGAAAGTACCTGTTGAAGGAGATACTATTACAGTAGTGGCCACAGCAGCTGATGGAAAGGGGGCTGTAGCGAAAAAGGATATTCCTGTGACAGTAGAACAGAATGTCACAGCAAAAAATGTGCAGAGCATAGAAATTGCAGATCAGACGTTATATATGGGATACGACGAATCTGGAAATATGACCGTGGGACAGTCCATTATCCCGGAAATTAAAATAACTCCAGACGATGCGGATGTAAAAGATGTGACATTTAAAATAGATGATACAGACGTTATTAGAATTGATGGAAATAAGATTACCGCATTGAAGACAGGAAAGGCCACTGTGACAGCCACACCAGTATCCAATGAAGCTGCAAAAAAGGATTTTACCGTGACGGTGAAAGACTATGAATTTGGAAAACCGACGTCAGATTTTACAGTGGACGGTTACAGGACTAATGGTTCTGCATTTGAAAAACTGACAGGTAATTTTAACATCACCTATAGTTTTGACAATAAATCGACTGGGGCTGAAAATTGGAATAATTTTTTGTTTGAATTGACAGATGGAAAAGGAAAGATCCGCACATATAGGGCCGACAGATTTGTAATAACGAACCAAACCGGCTGGGGCGAAGAAGGAAATCTGGATACTTTGTGGACAGGAGGTCCTGCTGATTGGGACGCATTTAAAGAAGATATGCAGAAGGGAGCTTCTGTTACAGTAAATGCTGTCAGATTCGGTAATGATTTGACGGTCACCTACAATATTACTGGAAAAGAAAGCAGTAATAAATGCACAATGACAGCAAAAAGTACGGCAACAGAAGATATTCCAGATACGCTGTATGTGAGAATTTCTGGTGAAAAGTGTGAGTGTACTAATGTAAAGATTGCTTCTGCGGTTACTCTTCCGCGGTCTGTGGAGGTAGAGACAAAAGGAACAGCCGAAATCGCATTGGGAAATAGCGTTCCGACAGATGCCTCCATTGACAGCGCGATTTCAGACACTGATTCAATTGCAACAGCAAAAGTATCAGAAGATGGGAAAAAGATAACTGTGACAGGTATAAAAGCTGGTAAAGCAATAATTAAGGTAAAGACATCCAATAATCTGGAGGTTGACTGTGAAGTAGTTGTTAGCGATGTGCCAGCTTTGAGTATAACGTTGAGCAAAACTTCATTGACATTGGAAAAAGGCAAGTCAGAAGAGATTACAGCAACTGTTGAACCGAAAAATACAACAGATAAAACCGTGACATGGAAAACGAATGATCAGTCTGTGGCAACGGTAGAAAATGGAAAAATTACTGCTGTGGAAAAGGGAAGCACAAAAATTATTGCTACTTGCGGTACAGCAACTGCGGAGTGTGAAGTGACAGTAACTGTTCCAACGCCCCCCGAGCCGACGGACGAACCGACAGCTTCACCGACAAACGAGCCGACGGACGAGCCAGCAGCTTCACCGACAGACGAGCCGACAAAAGAACCAGCAACTTCACCGACGGATGAGCCGACAAAAGAGCCAGCAGTTTCACCGACGGACGAACCAACAAAAGAACCAGCAGCTTCACCGACGGACGAACCAACAAAAGAGCCAGCAGCTACGCCGACGGACGAGCCGACGACAGCGCCGACTGCCACACCGACGGACGAGCCGACAAAAGAACCAACTGCTACACCGACGGATGAGCCGACAACGGCGCCGACCGCCACACCGACAGACGAGGCGACAACAACGCCAACGGAGCAGCCCACAGAGGAACCGACAGCCGTTCCCACAGAAGAGCCGACAGCCGTCCCCACCGAGACGCCGACGCCTTCCAACGTGCCTGCAAGTCTTACGGTGAACCCCTCATCTGCTGAATTGGAGATTGGTGAGAGTGTTACACTTGCAGTAGCCGTCGTGCCGGCTGATGCTGCAAATGGAGATGTGAACTGGATTTCAGAAAACAGCGCCGTGGCATCTGTAGATTCCAATGGGAAAGTGACAGCAATTGCTGCAGGGCGAACCAATATTTATGCGGAATCCAAGACCGACAGTTCACTGGTAGCGGTTTGTTCTATAACTGTAAAAGAACCTGCGAAATCGGATGATGAAGAGAATGATTCCAATGAGAATAATCCGTCGGGAGGCAATGAAAACGATTCATCCGGTGGAACGGCAAATACTCCATCAGATAATAGTGGTCAGAACGCGTCAAACAACAAGGATAAGGATTCCGACAAGGAGGCAACTAAGAAGAAAAAGAAAAAGACAATGAAACTGACCGAAGTAAAGGCTCAAAAAGGGCAAAAAAAGATTACGGGCAAGGTGTCCGTGAAAAATGCAGATGTAGAAATCAAAGTCGGTAAAAAGAAATATAAAAATGCCAGCGTAAACGGGAAGAAATTTACATTTAAGTGCGCGAAGCTGAAGAAGGGAACAAAAATAACTATACGAGTTACTAAGAAAAATTATAAGACTCTTACTGTGACGAAAAAGGTCTGAAATAATCGGAACAAGAAAACGCTGCCCGAACTGACAGGATGCTGCCGGTTCGGGCAGTTTTAAAATTCTGTGAAGATTTTGACACAAGGATTTTGACGCAAGGTCAAAAAAAGAATAGTTAATTTGCACAAAGGATGGTATAATAGATTAAAATAACAGTCAGTCGGGAAATTATGGAAGGGAAAGGGTATGTCAACTTTGGAACAATGCCGGAGGTTGAAATGATGTTTTTTGGAAATAAAGAAAAACAGAGAAAAAGCCGTGAGCTGGACAGCATACTGGACGAACTGCGGCGAAACTTAGAAAACAATTACAAGGACGCGGCGCAGCAGGACCTGAAGGATTTTGAGAATCTATTGAGAGAGTGTCGGGAGACAGGCACCCTGAGCGCGCATAAGCTGGATTATTACGAGCAGAAGCTGGCGGCGTACCAGTCGCAATTAAAAAAATTTACCCATAAGGACCAGAAAGTGACGTGGTAGATATGATAAAGCGGGTATGTGGGATTTATTTTAGCCCTTGTGGCAATGTAGAGACCGTGATTTACGAGATGGCGGAAGCGGCGGCAAAAAAACTAAATGTGGATACAGATTATGTAGATTTTACGCTGCCGTCGGAGCGGAACGAGGCGTATCGGTTTGACGAGGCGGATATGGTGTTTGTGGGGACGCCGGTGTATGCCGGGCGGGTGCCCAATAAGATTATGCCTTTTATACGAGATTGCATTTGCGGGGACGGAGCGAAAGCCGTTCTGATCGTCTGCTTTGGCAATCGGAATTTTGACAATGCTCTCAGTGAATTGTACACGCTACTCGACGATAATGGGTTTCGGGTTGTGTCTGCAGCGGCAGTTGTGTCAGAACATAGTTTTTCTGGGCAGCTGGCGCCAGGGCGGCCGGATGGAGAGGATTTGAGAGATATCCGGGAATTTGCCGTAAAAACGGCAGAGAAAATACTTGCCGAAGAAAATGACAGGCTGCCGATTACAGCCGTGCCCGGAGATCCAAGGCCGGAAAAGTATTATACACCATTGGGAGCGGACGGACAGCCGGCGAATTTTTTAAAGGCGGTCCCTGTGGTGGACGCGGAACTGTGTACACATTGCGGAAACTGCGCATCGGTGTGTCCGATGGGAAGCATTGATAGAGAAAATGCTGACCGGATAAACGGCATTTGTATCAAATGCCATGCCTGTGTGAAAAAGTGTTCCGTGGGGGCGAGGTCTTTTACGAATCCGGCCTTTGTTTCGCACAGGGAAATGCTTTTGCAGAATTATAGGCGGCGTGCCCAGTCTGTTTATATCCTGCAGGAAAAGAAAGAGGGGAATATTGGATAGAACGCGGGGAGTGAAAGAGTTTGAGCAAATATTGAAGAATACATATAAAATATTTTAGAAAAATCAGGAGGCAGTAATGAAAAATCATCAGGATTTAAGGCAATTATTACATCAGATTGACAGAAAGAGCTATCCGGCCTACAAGCAGTTAAAAGACGTATATCGTTTTGACGGATATTTTCTCAGCATAGACCATGTGCAGGGAGATCCCTTTGCGGCGCCCTCGAAAATCAGCATTCAGGTGCCGGGGAGCCAGGCGGCTTTTGACGAGTGGCTGTATGGCACTAAAGAGAAAAAGACGGCGCTTACCGATTATCTGCTCCGGGAGTTCGGACGGGCGCTGAAAGGGTTTTCGTTTCAGGCGAAGGGCTCCGGCAAGTCCGGCCTCATGGCGGTGAGCCATCCGGGGCAGGAGGTGTTAGAGCGGACGGCGTGTGACATAGAGGACAAGAGCGGCAAGGTGATTCTCCGTATGGAGGTGGGATTTCCCGCCAATGGAAGGACGGTCAACAGCCGGGAGCTGGAAAAGATATTTTTTGACTACCTGCCGGTCTGCGTCAACAAAGTGTTGCTTAGCTCCTCCGAACTGCACAGCTCGCCCCAGGGCGCAAAAAAATTAAAACAGGTGGCGGAGCTGGCGGAGGATCAGGCATTTCTGCGCCAGGAATTAAAGAGGCTGGGGCTGGTGGCGTTTGTGGCGAACGGCGCGATTCTTCCTCGTGAGTCCGGCGTCAGCCAGCGCCCGATGAAACAGGCGGTGCCGTTTCAGTCGCCGGAGGAGATGGAAATTACCCTGCAGCTTCCCCACCACGGGGCAATCAGCGGCATGGGAATCCCGAAGGGCGTCACGATGATTGTGGGAGGAGGCTATCACGGCAAATCGACTCTCTTAAAGGCGCTGGAGCTGGGCGTGTACAACCACGTGGCGGGAGACGGCAGAGAGTTTGTAATTACAGATGATACCGCCATGAAGATCCGTGCCGAGGACGGGCGCAGCGTAAAGCAGGCGGATATTTCTCTGTTTATAAACAACCTCCCCAACGGCAAGGATACCGTGCATTTTGAGACGGAGGACGCCAGCGGCTCCACATCCCAGGCGGCCAATGTCGTAGAGGCGTGGGAGGCAGGCAGCCAGGTATTTCTCATTGACGAGGACACCAGCGCGACCAATTTTATGATCCGGGACGAGCTGATGCAGCGGGTGGTCCATCAGGAGCTGGAGCCCATTACCCCGTTTACCATGCGGGTGCGGGAGCTGTACGACCAGTTCGGGATTTCCACGGTGCTTGTGGCGGGCAGCTCCGGCAGCTATTTCCACGTCTCCGACCATGTCATTCAGATGAACCAGTACAAGCCCTACGAGATTACGGAGCTTGCGAAAAAAGAGGCCGCTGAATTTCCGCTTCCGTCCGTTCCGGTCATGCCGGTTCAGAGGCCGGCGTTTGACAGGGTGTTCAGACAGGACCGGAAATTCGGCGCCGACGGTCGTGTGAAGCTAAAGACAATGGGAATGGACGGCGTCAGCGTGAACCGCGATACCATCGATCTGCGCTATGTGGAGCAGCTGGCGGACGCCGAGCAGCTGACGGCGCTGGCGCAGATTATGAAATATATGCGCATGCAGGTTCTGGATGGCAGGCTGACGCTGCAGCAGGCGGTCGGGCATGTGGTAAAGCTGCTGCGCGAAAAGGGCTTCGAGGCAATCTGCGGCGGCTCATCCGGCGTGCCGGGCAATCTCGCCGTGCCGAGGGCGCAGGAAATATTCGCCTGCGTCAACCGCTGGCGGGAGCTGTGACGCTATTTGCCATAATGGCTTTTACTGGTGGAACAGCTGGCGTTGCGCGTAAGTATTCCGGTATGTGGAAGGGCTCTGTCCGGTCACCTTTTTAAAGGCGCTGGAGAAGTTGTGACAGTCGGAAAACCCGACGTCATAGCCGATCTGGGCGACGGGGAGATTGGTGTCTGTGAGCAGGGCCTTTGCCAGCTCCATTTTTTCATTCAGGATATAGGATTTCAGCGATTCCCCCGAAATCTTTTTGAAAAAAGTGGTGATGTATTTTTCATTGTAGCCAAAATAGGCGGCAATCTCGCTCACCTTAATATTTTCCCGAATCCGCCAGGAGATGTAATCGACTATGTCGGTGTAGAGCTGGGCCTTTTCACCTTTCATGACCGTGTGCCCGCCGGAGAGGTATATCTGGCTGTAGAGCTCGCACAGGGCCGCGGTCAGCATGTGGCAGTTCAGATTCTGATTGCGGTATTTGCGGCTGCAGTCCTGCAGCTGTTTCAGGAGAACGATCAGGCGGTCCAGCCGGGGAACAGCGCCCTGTCTGGGCAGAAGGATCCGGGGCTGTCCGGCGTCCAGGGGGCCGCGGACGTCCCCGTCATCATAGATGGCAGGATCGTTCCCGTTATTATTATAAGAAAAATGAGTCCAGTAAAATTTGCAGAGCGAGGGCTGAAAGCCGTACTGGCGCTCCGTGGGGGACATGAGCAGGTATTCGCCTTCCCGCACGGTGTAGCGGGTGCGCTCATCCGCGATAAAGAGCTCGCCCTCAGTCATTACGATCCACTCAAAATCCGTGAGGACCCGGGACATGTGGGACCAGCTCTCGTCCGGGGACTCGAACTTTCCCGTCCAGTTAAAATGGACGGGCTTTTCTACAGAAAAATCTAAAATCTCCATATTACTTTTTGACACCTCGCTTCCCCGGCGCGGACGGCGTTCGGAATCTGACCGGGATCCATGTCCTTTCCGGCATATATAAATTCATGATTTTTGTTTCTGATACCTTAAATTATAGCTGCTTTTTCACTTTTTTACAAGAGCGGCGCCTGAAAATGACAAAATCACACTCGAACGAACTTTTTCACAAAACATTTTTACACAAAAAAGAACCTCTGTGTATGGCGGAATCCGGGCTTCTGTGATACAATGAAAGCATCTAAAAATATATGAGAAGGGAGAATGATGTATGAAGAAAAAAATGGTTCGAGCAGGCAAAAGAATGGCTGCCGTTGCCCTGACAGCGGCGATGGCTGTTACGGCCCTGCCAAGTCTGGGAATCGTGGCAAAGGCGGCAACGACGCCCCAGACCAGAGAGGATTCGTCGATTGTCTACTTTGTAGACTGTGGGGATGTCAATGTAAACACAGTCTCGGAGGGCGACCAGCTGGGTACGCACAACAGCGTGACCGAGCAGATCTATGGCGAGGACAAGGTGACCGGGTACAAATGGGGAATTGATGATACGGTCAGCACGCCTCTGAAAAATGGCGCGGGCAGTTCCCCGGTGGGCCTTTCTACGGACTGGACCTGGGCTTATGAGAGCACGACTACAGACGGGGTTCCCAAGACCAGTACGAACCGTTACACCAAAAACCAGTATGAGAATGAGCATAACAAAGACGCCAGCAAGATCAGGCACCTGGATTACAAATTCGAGATTGAGAACGGCGACTATCTGGTAGAGGTGGGATGCGCCGATCCGTGGGGCTGCTCTCAGAGCCCGGTGATCACAGCCAACCAGGGGAAGGACACCGAGAAGAAGCTGGCGGATCCGCTGAACGTAGCATCCGGCGATGTGGCCCGGGGAACGGTCACCGTGAAAGATGGCGAGCTCACGGTGAATCTGCGCGGCACGGGCGACGCCAATCTGGCAATCAATGTGACCTATATCCTGATTCGCGAGGGAGGAAATAATTCCGTTGTGCAGCAGGAAATCGGCGCGCTTTCCGTAAAGGATACGGTGACAAGCGACCTGACGCTGCCGACTAAGGGGAGCGTTGAGGGAAGCACCATTTCATGGAAATCCAGCAATCCGGATGTGATCAGCAATGACGGAAAAGTCACGCGGCCGAAAGAGGGCGAGCCGAATGTGGAAGTGACGCTGACGGCGACGGTTACCTATGGCGATATTTCACAGACAAAGGATTTTTCAGTGACCGTTGTGGCAGCAGGATCTCTGGCAGGCATGAGCGAGCTCGGCGTGGGTGACGTTACGCTGACCGATTCTTATTACTCCAATGCGCTTGACAAGGATATCGATTATCTGCTCAGCCTGGACGCAGACCGGCTTCTGGCGGGATTTAGAGAGACGGCGGCCTATGCGACGGGCATGTCCGCGGCGGACAGAGCGGCTTACATGAAGAACAAGACCCGCTATGGCGGCGGCTGGGAGGACGCGCTGATTGGCGGCCATACTCTGGGACACTGGCTGACGGCGGTCGCGCAGGGATGTGCCAATGTAAATACCTCGGCTGAGGACAAAAAGGCGCTGCAGGAAAAACTGGACTATGTCGTTTCCGCTCTGAAGGACTGTCAGGAAAAGACAAAGGGAACCGAGTACGAGGGATATATATTCGGCGCGAAGCTGGTCAGCACGACCGATCTGGACATTCAGTTCGACAATGTGGAGAGCAACAAGACTAATATTTCTACGCAGGCGTGGGTTCCGTGGTACACCATGCACAAAATCATAGCCGGCCTTGTGAGCGCCTATGAGCTGACGGGAAGCGAGGACGCCTACGCCGTGGCGAAGGGACTGGGCGACTGGACCTACAACCGCGTCAGCAAGTGGAGCGATGCGACCCAGAAGATCGTGCTCGGCATTGAGTACGGCGGCATGAACGACTGCCTCTACGATCTGTATGCAGACGTCAAGGCCAAAGAGGGAGAAGAGAAGGCGAAAAATTACGAGGAGGCCGCTCACAAATTTGATGAGATCGCACTGTTTGAAAAGATTGACAAGGGCACGGCCAACGCTCTGGACAATATCCATGCCAATACGACGATTCCGAAATTCTTAGGAGCCCTGAACCGCTATGTGGTCTTGGGTGAGGGCGAGGGAAAATATCTGGAATACGCAGAGGCATTCTGGGACTATGTAATCACTCACCACAGCTACATCACAGGCGGAAACAGTGAGAATGAGCATTTCGGCGCGGACGATATTCTGGACAAGGAGCGCACCAACCTCAACTGCGAGACATGCAACACCTATAATATGCTGAAAATGACCCGCCAGTTGTTTATGATTACAGGCGACTCCAAGTACACGGATTTTTATGAGAGGACGCTGATCAACGCCATTATGTCCTCCCAGAACCCGGAGACCGGCATGATGATGTATTTCCAGCCGATGGCTACCGGATATCAGAAGGTGTACAGCACGCCGGAGGGGAACTTCTGGTGCTGCACCGGCTCCGGCATGGAGAACTTTACCAAGCTCAATGACAGCATTTACTACGCTTCCGGCAAGAAGCTGGTCGTAGCGCAGTATCTGGCCTCTTCCGTGGCATTTAAGGCCGGCAATATTCAGGTGACCCAGATCGGCGACCTGACGAAGTCAGAGACCATGACGCTGGAAGTGAAAAAGCTGGACGCAGCGGCGGATATCAGCGGGGAGCTGAGCCTGCGCCTGCCGGACTGGCTGGCTTCCGACGCAAAGCTTTCCATTAACGGAACCGATTATGATTATGAGAAAAAGGACGGATATGCTGTGATTCCGGCCGACAAGCTCTCGGACGGAGCCAAGATTGAGATTACGCTCCCGATGCAGATCGTTGCTTACAATCTGCCGGACGGAAAGAATACATACGCGTTTAAATACGGTCCCTATGTGCTGAGCGCCAAGCTGGGAACGGGCAGCCAGGCCCAGGGAACATCGGGTGTAAACGTCTCTGTTCCGACTCAGAAGGCTGTCTCCAACGACAAGGTGGGAATCAAGTCCGCGGATTCGGTGGAGGAATATATAAAGAACATCAATGAGAATATGGTGAAGGCCGATGGCGAACTGAAATTTACCCTGAAGGGAACTGACAATAATTACGAATTTGTGCCGCATTACAGCCAGTACAAGGAAAGCTATGGCATTTACTGGACGTTCTCCGTGGATGGGGACGCCAGAGGAGCTGAAAAGGTTCTGGAGGACAAAAAGACTGCCAGAAACGAGAAGGCGAGAATCGAGGGGGCAAGACCGGGATACGGACAGGACGAGCTGGGATTTGAGGAATTTGGAAACAAATCCACCGGAAGCAGCAGCCCGGCATACCGCTTTGCCAATGCGGGAGGTTCCTTCAAGTACGACGTCAAGGTGACGGACAGCGGGGACAATTACCTGATCTGCACGTTTGCCAGGGAGGACGATGGAAAGACCATCAAGATTACCGTGGGCAATACAGAGCTCTTTGCGGGAACACTCGATTCTTCCTCTAAACAGGCAGTCAATATAAACCTGACTGAGGGCGATGCGAAGAACTATTACCAGATGCGGATTCAGATTCCGGCTTCTGTCATAAGCAGCAATAAAAAGAACACGCGCATGGAGGGGACGGAGGAGAAGACAGCGGAGAGCGGTTATGCGTTCCTGCCGGTGACATTTGCCAGCAACGACGATAAGGAATCCGCTAAGCTGTGCAATATGTTCTATGTCTACAGGGCATTTAATACAGACAATGAACTGACAGATATTACATCCTCTACGGGAACCGTTACGAAGAATGGCGATGTATATGAGCTGAAGGTAGCGTCCGGCAAAGAGGCGAAGGCGAAATTTTCCATCAAGGATCCCGCCGGATATGTGACCGTGGATGGAACGGCGATCGACGAGACGGCGGAAAAGACCCTGACACTTACGGGGCCGGAGACGGAGATTCCGATTGAAGTATTCGCGGAAGATTTTGAGACGAGCAAAAAGTATACCCTGAAAGTCATTTCTGATTATGAGGGACTGGATGCGGCGCTCAAGGCAAATTATGTACAGGGATACAGCTTTAACGATGATATGGGAGATGCAGTTGCTGTCACAAAGGCATTTGTTCCGACAGAGGCGGCGAATCCGTCCTACGAGTACGTGGAGGGCAAAGATGGAAAGGCTGTGAAGCTTTCTGGGGTCTATGGACTGAAATTTCCGGATGCGTCCAAGCTGGGCGAGAGCTATACCGTTTCCTGGTGGATGAAGCCCGATCAGTTGGGTGGTAGCTTTGATCCTACCTTTGCGGCAGGAACTTTCCAGCCGGAATACTGGATCAACCTTACATTTGACGCCAAGATCTGGTCCAATCACGGAGGCTATATTGAGACGCCGGCGGCCAATGCATACAAGGCTGGCCAGTGGCAGCATGTGGCAGTAGTAGTGGACGGCAGCAAGGCGGGCACATCTGACGGAACGGTCACAGGCACATTGTATGTAGACGGAAAAGAAGTATCTACAGGAAATGTGGCAAGCGGAATTATGACAAATCCGGGAGCGGGACTCTATTTCGGTGTAAACGCGTGGGATGCCTACTATCAGGGCGCGCTGGACGAGATGCTCTTCTTCAACAAGGCAATGAGCGTTTCCGAGGTGCAGGCTGTGGCAGCAGGCAAGGTGACAGCGGAATCCCTGAACAAGGCGGAGACAGGCAGCAATACAGGTACCAGCGCAAATCAGAAAAAGGCGAAATCCGTTTCCGTGAAGGCAGCGGGCTACGCGCTGAAGAACAACAAGCTCACGCTGAAAAAGGGCGCGAAGGCAAAGCTGTCCGCGACGGTCTCCCCGGCGAAGGCAAGCCAGAAAGTAACCTATAAGAGCAGCAAGAAAAAGGTTGCCTCCGTATCCGCCAAGGGAATGATTCAGGCGAAGAAAGCGGGAACCGCCAAGATTACTGTAAAGACGGAAAATGGCAAGAAAAAGACCATAACCGTCCAGGTGGTAAATAAGGCAAAGAAGAACCGGAAACTGGTTCTGAAAAAGACCGCTATCAAGCTGAAAAAGGGCAAAAAGGCACAGATTGCCGTGAAGTCCATGACAAAGGGCACGACGGATACGATCACCTATAAGTCCGGCAGCAAGAAAGTGGCTAAGGTGAATAAATTCGGCGTGATTACCGCGAAGAAAAAAGGGAAAGCCGTAATTCAGGTAAAATGCGGCAAAGTGACAAAGAAGGTAAAGGTGACAGTAAAGTAAAAAACAGGCCTGTTTGAGAAAACGGGAGAATGAAAAGCCCCTGTGCCGGGAAGTCCGGCGCGGGGGTTTTTCAAGTTGACATATTTTCTCAAATGGGGTATATTTTTATATAGGTGTAATTGAGTCGAAATTTGCGGAAGGAGAAGTTTGAGTGAGTACAGTATGTGTAGAAGTAGACAAATGCGTTGGGTGTAACGCCTGTGTGCGCGTCTGTCCGGCGGGGGACGCCAATGTGGCGCGTCTGGACGACGAGGGGAATCTTCGTATTGAGATTGACGATGAGAAGTGTATCAAGTG
>CANPZR010000019.1 GCA_947589175.1 uncultured Lachnospiraceae bacterium
ACAAACAATGAGATAAGAGGGCTTGATAATGGATATCAGCGCGGCTATCAGACATTGAGAACACTGGTGGATATGGGCATGAAAGATGTCGGATTCGGCATGACGGTGCAGGATAAAAATGCGCCGGATCTTGTTCCCTTATATCAGATTTCAGATGAAATGAATATGGAGTTTGCCACGGCGAGCCTGCACAACAGTTTTTATTTTGTAGAGGCAAAAAATATTATCCATGACCGTCCGATGGTAGCGCAGAATTTTGAAAACCTTATCAATAAACTTTTAGCAAGCAATAGCCCAAAGAAATGGTTCAGGGCCTACTTCAATCACGGGCTGATTAACTATATTTATGGGCAGCCGCGTCTGCTCCCATGTGATATGAGTTTTGATACGTTCTTTATCGATCCGTATGGAGATGTGATGCCCTGCAATGGGACGAAGGATAAGGAAGTGATGGGAAATCTGAATGCGCAGATGTGGGACGAGCTGTGGAACAGCCCGGAGGCAGAACTGGTGAGGAAAAAGGTCCGCTGCTGCGACAGGCAGTGCTGGATGATTGGCTCGGTTAGTCCAGCAATGCACAAATACATTTGGAAACCGGCATGGTGGGTGATAAGGCATAAGATTAAGTTCTGGACTAAGAAAAAATATTCCATGTACGAGAATCGTATCGTCAGGGATTACCGGGATGGGAAAGTGAGAAAGGAAGAACTTGACAGGTGCAGTACATGTGATCTGAATGCGGAGATCAACAACGGACTGTCAGAAGAATCGAAAGAACAGTTGAGGACAAGAACCGGGGAAGAAATCGTAGATGAGGATATTGCCGGGCAGATGGGAGAATGAGATCCGAAAGGAGCGGTTTGGAAATTGAGTTGTGTGGAATTATCCGGGAAAAACATATTAGTTACGGGCGCTGCCGGTTTTATAGGGGCAAATCTGGTCAAACAGATTTTTCTCAGGGAAGAAAATGCAGTAGTCATTGGTATTGACAACATGAATGATTATTATGATGTGAATTTAAAAAAAGCCAGACTCAAAGGAATTGAAGATAATCCATCTTTTGTTTTCATAAAAGGAAATATTGCGGATAAAGAATTGATTACAGATGTTTTTGAGCGATACAGGCCGCAGATTGTGGTAAATCTGGCTGCGCAGGCAGGAGTCAGGTATTCCATTATCAATCCGGACGCTTATATAGAAAGCAATCTGATTGGATTTTATAACATCTTGGAAGCGTGCAGACATTCGTACGATGGCGGAAAAGAGGGCGTTGAGCATTTGGTGTATGCCAGTTCATCCAGTGTGTACGGCTCCAATAAGAAGGTGCCCTATAGCACAGATGACAGGGTGGACAACCCGGTAAGTCTGTATGCGGCAACGAAAAAGAGCAATGAGCTTCTGGCTCATGCGTATTCCAAGTTATACGATATTCCGTCCACGGGGCTGCGTTTTTTCACCGTATATGGGCCGATGGGGCGTCCCGACATGGCGTATTTTGGTTTTACAGACAAACTGCGGGCGGGAAAGACAATCCAGATTTTTAACTATGGTAACTGCAAACGCGATTTTACCTATGTAGATGACATTGTGGAAGGCGTTGTGCGGGTTATGAGAAAGGCGCCGGACAGAAGTCAGGGCGATGATGGTCTGCCACAGCCGCCTCATAAGGTTTATAACATTGGCAACAGCCAGCCGGAGAGCCTTTTATCTTTTATCGGCATTCTCCAGCAGGAACTGGTCCGGGCTGGCGTGCTGGGAAAGGATTATGATTTTGAGAGACACAAGGAGCTTGTGCCTATGCAGCCGGGGGATGTTCCGGTAACATATGCGGACGTAAGCGAGCTGGAGCGGGATTTTGGCTTTAAGCCATGTACCAGTCTGCGGGATGGGCTGCGAAAGTTTGCGGAATGGTACAAGGATTATTACAGGATTTAGAGTGAATGGATGCGGAGGCAGGAAGAAAGGTATGAGAAACTTAGAGGACATAAAGATTGCCGTTGCCGGCATGGGCTATGTAGGGCTTTCTATTGCTACGCTGCTCAGCCAGCACCATGAGGTAATGGCGGTAGATATCATCCCGGAGAAAGTTGATCTGATCAATCAGAGAAAATCTCCCATAGAGGATGAGTATATTGAAAAATATTTTTCAGAGAAGAAACTGCGTCTTACAGCTACACAGGATGCAGAGGCAGCATACCGGGATGCGGATTTTGTTGTGATTGCCGCACCCACCAATTATGACAGCAAAAAGAATTTTTTTGATACGTCGGCGGTTGAAGCAGTGATTGAAACGGTTTTAAGATGTAATCCGAAAGCTGTCATGGTGATCAAGTCCACAGTTCCGGTCGGATATACGGCACATATCCGAGAGCAGTTTCGCTGCGAAAATATTGTGTTCAGCCCAGAATTTTTAAGGGAGTCGAAAGCGCTGTATGACAATCTGTATCCGAGCCGCATCATTATAGGTACAGACATGGAAAATGACACGTTGGCGGAAGCGGCTCACGTGTTTGCAGAACTTCTTCAGGAGGGGGCAGTTAAGGATAGTATTGATACGCTCTTTATGGGTTCTACGGAAGCCGAGGCTGTCAAGTTGTTTGCCAATACATATCTGGCCCTGCGGGTGTCTTACTTCAATGAACTGGATACATACTGCGATGTGAAGGGACTGTCCACAAAGGAAGTCATTGAGGGAGTATGCCTGGATCCGAGGATTGGCAATCACTATAATAATCCTTCTTTTGGGTACGGCGGTTATTGCCTTCCGAAAGATACAAAGCAGTTATTGGCTAACTATCAGGATGTTCCTGAAAATCTGATTGAGGCGATTGTTGAGAGCAATAGGACAAGGAAGGATTTTATTGCTAATCGGGTCTTAGAAGAAGCAGGGTATTATACGGCCAGTTCTATGTGGAATGCTGAGAAGGAACGCCCAATCACAATAGGTGTGTATCGATTGACTATGAAAGCTAACAGTGATAATTTTCGGCAGAGCAGTATTCAGGGTGTAATGAAGCGGCTGAAAGCTAAGGGTGCGACGGTTATTATTTATGAGCCAACTTTGCCGGACGGCATGACATTTTTTGGCAGTCTTGTCGTAAATGATGTTGAGAAGTTCAAGCGGGGAGCGGACGTGATAATTGCTAATCGTTACGAATCGGCGCTTGATGATATGGAAAAGAAGGTTTATACGAGAGATTTGTTCAGAAGGGATTGAGGTGAGGATATAAGGATGGCTATATATAAAGAAAATATAATTCTTGTCGACTGCAAAGCGGAAGAGGTTAAGCTGTTTGTTGATGGCTTGAGTAAAAACGGGAAAGTCTACTCTGTCAAGTCTCATCCGGCCAACTGGGCACGCAGAGGTGTGATAAGTGAGATTAATCGTTATGTGAAATATTTTTCAATAGCATTTAAATATTTTGTTTATCGAAAAAGGTATGGAGACATTTTGTGCTGGCAACAGTTTTATGCGCTAATTATCGGATTTTACTGTAATATTTTCAAGGTTAAAAAGACGAATCGGATTATTGCGGTCAACTATACATATAAAGAGAAAAAAAGATTTGGGAGATTATACCAGTGGTTCATGAAGATGTGCTTAAACGGTGGATATGTTGATTATCTACATGTTCCATCATATGAATATGCGAATACTATCAGTAAGGAGTTTGGGTTTTCACAGGATAGAATTATAGTTGCTCCGTTTGGGATTGATGATACATATGAAAAATTCCGAAATTTGGAACCTCCAGAAGATTATGAAAAGAATGGATATATGGTTGCGATTGGCCGTTCTAACAGAGATTTTAATTTTCTTATCAATGCTTGGGATGGGCTTACTTATCCGCTTGTTATCATCTCGGATACGTTTAAAGGAAAAACTGACAATCCAAAAGTTTCCATTCGGAGAGATATATCTGGCGTTACACAGTATCAATGGCTCATAAACTGTAAGGCAATCATTATTCCGATAGATGATGGAAGCATTTGTTCTGGGGATACTGTTTTGTTGACCGGGATGTCATTCAAGAAGATCGTTTTGGTAACGATGCCAAGCACATTGGCAGAAATGTATATCTGGGGGGTAATGGTCTAACTGTAAAAAAGGATGTAGAAAGTTTGAAAAGAATAGTCAAAGATATTATTGATGGAAAGTACGATCATCTGCAAGAGACGGCCAGAAAATGTTTTTTGGAAAAATATTCTCGCTTTAATTTGGGAACGTCTGTAGGAGATGTGATAGATAGAGGAGTAAATAAGAAGTGAAGATATTGATTGTTAATTACCGTTACTTCATTTCCGGGGGGCCGGAAAAATATATGTTCAATATAAAAAAACTTCTGGAGGAAAAAGGACATGAAGTAATTCCATTTTCTGTCCATTCAAACCGGAATGTTGAGTCAGAATACTCAAGGTATTTTGTGGAACCGATAGGCGGAAGGAACGCTACTTATTTTGACGATGTAAAGAAAACGCCTAAGTCCATATGGAAGATGATAACAAGGAGCTGTTATTCACTGGAGGTAAAGAGGGCTATACAGCAAGAAATACGGGATGTAAAGCCGGATTTGGTCTATATCCTTCATTACGTAAACAAGTTATCGCCCAGTGTTATAAGAGGGGCTAAAGAACTTGGTGTGCCGATAGTGTTGAGGTTATCCGATTATTTTTTGCTCTGTCCAAGATTTGATTTTCTGCGCAATAAGAAGATATGTGAGGACTGCCTTGCAAATGGCTATACAAGTTGCATAAAGAACCGATGCGTAAAAGGATCGCTGTTCGCATCGATGATACGGGTTTTATCTATGAAGATACACCACATGATAAAGATTTATGATGATGTGGATGCCTTTATAACGCCGTCGCACTTTTTGGAAAATAAACTTGCAGATAATGGATTTCCCAAGGAGAAGATTCGTTGCATACCGACATTCACGGCAGATCAGGCTGTTGATTGCGAGGTAGGAAACGACGAGGGGTATGGGCTGTATTTTGGTCGCATAACAGAAGAAAAGGGCGTGGATGTCGTAGTAAGAGCCTATGAGAAACTGCCGGGTCATACAGTAAAGATAATGGGAGATGATACAACAGACGAGGCGCTGCGCCTGAAAAAATATGTAAAAGAACATCATTTGGGAAATATCGAATTTGTTGGTTTTAAGAGCGGTGAGGAGCTGGAGCAGATAATTCGGAAAGCTCGGTTTACAATAATACCTTCGATCTGGTATGACAATCTGCCCAATACGGCTCTTGAATCCTTTAAGTATGCAAAGCCGGTTCTTGCGAGCAATATTGGAAGTTTGCCGGAGTTAATTGTTGATGGGTATAACGGATATTTGTTTGAGCCGGGGAATGCATTGGAGTTAAAAGAAAAAGTATTGTTGCTTGACAAGGATGAAATAGTGGGCAGATTTGGAGAAAACAGTAAAAAACAATTAAGAGATCAATTTTCTCAGAAACAGCATTATAGCAAATTGATAAGTGTGTTTGAAAGTATTGTGTGAATTGTTGAGGACTTTTTTATAGGAGAGAGGGACAATGAAAAGGTTTAAAGATTTTATTATAGATATAGTTGATTACATAGTAGTTTTTAGAAAAAGAAGAATTGAAATAAGAAAATACAAAAACCCAATGCGAAAAAAAATCATTAATTCAATACAATTGACAAAAGAACAAAAACGGAAAATTGATACTTTTTATAAAAAGAATTATGGAAAGAAAATACCATATGTATGGCATCAAAACTATATGGCACATTCGGGTGAATTTAATGAGAAACAATTTCCTGAGTTATTATATATTCCGGAGTTTGAGCATTTTATGAATATGTGGCCAGAGTATTGTTACGTTTATGAGGATAAAAATGTTTTACCACTATTAGCAGACAAAGCTAAAGTAAAAATGCCAAAAATTATTCTGTCAGTAACAAAGGGGGTGCTTCGAGACAGCAATTATAATGTATTAGAAGAAAATGAAGCTGTTGAGTTATTATCTCATGCCTCTAAAGTGTTTATAAAACCTACTGTTGAATCATGTAGTGGAGAGGGGTGCTTAGTAGCTGAATTCATAAATGGTAAAGATATTATGGGAGGAAAAAAGGCGCATGATATGATATGTTGGCTTAAAGAGAAAAAGGATATGGTAGTACAGGAACGTGTCGTTTGCCATGAATCTATATCAAGACTCTATTCTGGAAGTGTAAATACATTCAGAATATTATCGTACCGCTGGAAGAATGAAATTATCTGTCCTTCGGCTATTATGCGAGTTGGAAGAGGAAATGCATATGTAGATAATGCACATGCGGGCGGAATGTTTGTTGCTATTAATGGGGATGGAGTCCTTAAAGGAAATGCAGTTACAGAATTTAATGAGCAATTTGTTGAACATCCAGATTCTAAGATACTATTTGATGGATATAAAATAGATTTATTTCCTCGGTGTATAGATGCAGCTGTCAAGGTGCATGAAATGATGCCACAAGTAGGTGTGGTTAATTGGGATTTTACTATTGATGAAAGTGGTAATCCTGTGTTGATAGAAGTGAATTTGTTCGGTTGTAGTATATGGCTATATGAAATGGTCTATGGGGAAGGAGCATTTGGAAACAATACGGAAGAAATTTTGAAATGGCTTAGGTTGATGAGAAAAACAAGGAAAAGTCGTAGATATGGATATGCGTTTGGTAATATGAAATCTGAAGAACATAAAAATTAGATGAAAACTTAATAAATGAAATGAAAGGTGGTATGCATATGAAATTGTCCAATATAATAAATAATCCTTTAGAGTTGATTTTTTTGATTGGAATACATGGCGGATTTCGGTTTCTAAGCGATGAGCAGTATTTAAAACTTATGTATCGCTGTCAATTTAGAGAAAAATTAAATCTTAAAAACCCGCAAACCGCAAACGAAAAATTACAATGGCTTAAACTTTATGATCACAATCCTGAATATATAGCAATGGTGGATAAATATGAGGTCAAGCAGTTCGTTTCAAATAAAATAGGAAAAGAATATGTCATTCCTACACTTGGAGTTTGGAATAAATTCGATGATATAAATTTTGATGACTTACCGAAACAGTTTGTCTTAAAGTGCACTCACGATAGCGGTAGCATTGTGATTTGTCGTGACAAAACCAATTTTAATATTGGTAAGGCTAGAAAACAGATAACCCATTCTTTGAAAAGAAATTATTATTGGGTAGGTCGTGAATGGCCGTATAAAGGAGTTAAACCGAGGATAATTGCGGAAAAATATCTTGAAGATTTTGAAAATAAAGGGAATTTAACAGATTATAAAATTTATTGCTTTAATGGTATGGCAAAATTGTTAATGGTTGCTACAGATCGTTATTCCGCAAGTAAGAAAAGGTTTGATTATTTTGATGAAAATGGAAATTGGATAGATATGTCATGGGGCGTTCCTAATTCTGGCAAGAAGCAAGTGCCCCCTCCTTCTTTTGAGAAATTAAAAAAGACAGCGGAAGCACTTGCAAAAGGAATAACGCATGTACGGGTAGACTTGTATATTGTAAATGAAAATATTTATTTTGGCGAGATGACATTTTATGATGGTAGTGGATTTGATTTAATTACGCCATATGAATGGAATGTAAAAATAGGGAGTTGGATACAGAAAAAAGATAATACATTTTAATGTGATTGGAGATAGAGATTATGAGGGTATTACATTTAGTGTCAAAAGGGGGTATAGGTGGAGTTGAGTGTTTATGCACATATATTGCTAAGTATTCCGATGATGAGAATATATTCTATTTTTTATGGGGTGGAGGAGAAAATGCTGAAAAGATAATAAAATTAGGAAAAACTGTATATGTGCGAAATTTACATAAATCAAAAAGGAAAGAGGAGTATAGATTTTTAAAGGAAGTATGTATTGCAAGACAAGTTGAATGTGTTGTAATACATGGTCTTTCGCCGATGATGTTTATTTTTTCAATGAATTTAAAGAAGCAAATCAACAATCTAAAACTATTCGATTATTTACATAGTAATTCGGAAGATTGTTTTGGCGGTTTGAAAGGTATTATAAGAAAGGCAATATTTTATAAAATACAGCCATCGTTCAATGGCTGTATTGCAATATCAAAATCCGTGGCGGAAAGTTTTGCTAAATATTATGACAGAAACAAAATACATGTTATATATAATGCTGTTGATTTGGGAAAATTCCATTTAGAAAAACCGAGGACGGAAAGAAAGAAAAACATAACATTAGTGTATATTGGTCGCTTGGAGCCATATAAAGGAGTGGATGTGCTTATTAAAGCAATTACAAAGTTATCTGAGCCGGTAAAACTAATAATTGTAGGAGATGGTTCATCACGAAAGAGGTTAGAAAAAATGGCTGAAAAATTAAAAATTAATATATGTTTTATGGGAACACAGACCAATGTGCAAGAATGGCTTAAACAAGCAGATATTTTTGTTCATCCAGCGGTTTGGCAGGAGGGGTTTGGAATAACTCTTATTGAATCTATGGCGATGGGAGTGCCATGTATTGCTTTTTGTAGAGGAGCCATCCCCGAAATCATATCAGATGAAAAAAATGGCTTCCTTGTGGAGAATGTCACACCAAATGCCTTAGCAAAAAAAATAATGCTGTGTATGAATATTATAAAAACATCTCCTGAAAAGTGGAATGAAATCTGTGCATCAGCCAGCATATCAGTAAAAAAGTATGACGCAAAAAAGTATGTAAAAGAATTGAGTAAATACATATCAAGCAATTAATAAATTGTAAAGCAGGGAGGTGGTTTTGCTTGATAAGGGTAGGTATATTGACATTCCAAAATGCAATAAATTATGGGGCGGTTTTACAATGCTATGCCTTGCAAAAGAAAATAACAGATATGAATTGTAATTGCGAAGTGATTAATTATATAAACCCCTATTTTAAGAAAAGATATTCTCCTTTTTATGTGGAATATTTGAACTTAAAAAAATTTATATATATGATTTTTGCATTCTATTACAGAAGAACTAGGGCAAGAAAGTTTGCGAGATTTTTAGAAAATCATATATGTTTGAGTCCGCAATATACTTCTAGGAATATTAAGGAATGTATAAAGAGATATGATGCAGTTATTGTAGGAAGTGATCAAGTTTGGAATTTGGATATTTCCGGAAATGACAAAAATTATTTTCTTGGATTTGCAAAGGGGATCAGAAGATATTCATATGCGGCGAGTTTTGGTGATTTAGAAATAACCGAAAACAAATCTAATGACTATAGATCCTTATTGGAGAACATTGAAGAAATATCAGTGCGGGAGGCAGATGGGGCATCAATAGTACATAAACTGTGTAACAAAAAAACGATTGTAAATGTAGATCCTGTGTTTCTTATTAGCGAAAAGGATTGGCTTAAAATTGCAAGTGATGTTAATGATACGGGTTACATCCTTGTTTATAAAATTAATGCAAGCAAATGCTATGATGTAGCAGAAAAATTAAGCATTCAAACACGGAAAAAAGTGAAGGTGATTTTACCGGATAGAAGTTGTCCACATAATTTTGAAAAATATAGAACGGTTTCTCCTGAAGAATTTGTGGGCTTTTTTAAAAATGCAGATATAGTTATTACGGATTCTTTTCATGGAACTTTGTTTTCGCTTATATTTGAAAAGATATTTTATATTTGTCCTGATGAAATAACTAACAATAATAATTCAAGACTGATGAATATTATTGAAAAACTTAATATTCATCAACAGATTATTGAAAATATTGGTCAAGTAGATACAAATACTCTTCCAAATTTTACAAAAATTAAAATGGAATTATCTACAGAAAGGAAAAAGGCGGAGGAGTATCTTGAACATATTATAGATGATACTAGATTAAATATGGAGAAGGCGGAATGAAAAATATTTTTCTTTCTATTATTATTCCTGTTTTTAATTCACAAAATACAGTTGCAAGATGTATTGAAAGTGTTATTAAAGAGAAACGGAATGATATAGAGGTTATTGTGGTAAATGATGGCTCTACGGACAATACATTGAACGTGTGTCAGAAGATGGCAATGAATAATGAGATGGTTAAAGTTATTAACAAGGAAAACGGCGGGGTGTCATCTGCGAGAAATGTTGGAATTGAAAATGCAAAAGGAATGTGGATTACTTTTCTTGACAGTGATGACATGTTTTTAGGAGGAGTATTAAATAATATTGATTTTTGCTCAGATGCCAGTCTCATGATATATGGTTATCAAAGACAATATGGCAGCATGTCTGGAACGGGAGAGATGGAGATTATTTCTTCTGGAGAAATTCAAAAAATGATATTGAATTATACAAAATACAATAATGTAATGAAAAAAGTCAGACCAATTGATGGCTTTTCAAATTTTACTTGTTGGGCAAGATTTTTTCGGCGAGATATTATTGTAAAAAATAATGTCAGATTTCCCATAGGGATAACACATGGAGAAGATTTGGTTTTTTGTTATGACTATTTGAAATATGTTTATAAGGTTTGTTTGATTGATAGTACGATATATTTTTACAATGAAAATGTCGATTCAGTGACACATAATTTTAATCCTCAGCAGATTTTTAATACAGAGAAGTTATTTGACGTTCTTATGGATAAAGATAGTAGTTTGTGCCACAATAAAGATTTTTATTCGTTTATAGCTGATAGGATAACAACAAGGTGTATTGATTTTTGGGGGTCAGAAGAAAATAGGGACAGTTTAAGAAAAAAAGTAGCTCAACTCAAAATTTTTTGTCACAAGACAATCTGTTTAGAGGCAATTAAAAAATGTGATATGTGGCACTTATCAGAAGGAAAATATAGGAAAATAGAAAAAGGATTGATTGTTTTGGGACTTAGGCTCAAATGTTATAGTTTACTAATTGTGTTATCTGAGTTTCTTTCAAGAAAATTGTTTGCTTGGAAGAAAAGAAACAAGCATTTATGTGGCGGTATTTTATAAGTTGTAAGTCAATGAGGATAAAGACATGAAAAAAATAGGAATATTAACAATAAATAGTTTGAATATTGGCAATCGTCTACAAAATTATGCAATGCAGACAGTGCTTGAAAAAATGGGATTTTATGTAGAGACTATTCTGAGAGAAAAATCTATGTCAAGATCCATAAAGCAGGTTTTGAGAGCAAAACTTTTGGCTGACAAGTATACGAAATTTTATGATTTTAATAAGACAATACATTGGAGCAGATGTATTGTATCAAATAAGTTTGTTACAGATAAATTAGAGGATAAATATGATTATTTTATAGTAGGGAGCGATCAGATTTGGAATCCAACTTTTAGTTTTAGCAGCGCATTGGATTATCTTCCGATGATTGATTCCTCAAAAAAGATATCATATGCTGCAAGTTTTGGCCTTTCAACAATACCAGATAAATTTAAAGATATGGTTAAAGCTGGACTTACAAGTTTTGAAAATTTATCTGTTCGAGAAGAATCAGGCGTTCAGATTATTAAAGAACTTACGGGAAAGGATGCTGATATTACGATTGATCCAACATTGTTTCTTGATTGTAATGAATGGAGAAAGATCGCACAACCGGTGTGTTTGGACAGTGTAAACCGAAAATATATTTTGAAATATTTTCTTGGGAGATGTGATGAAAACGTAATAGGTCAGTTAGCGAAAGAATTTGATTATGATGTTATAGATGCCACATGTAAGGAACTGCCTATAGGACCTGCAGAGTTCCTTTATCTGATTGATAATGCAGAACTCATTTTGACAGACTCATTTCATGCTTCGGTTTTTTCACTTGTTTTTAAAAAACCGTTTATTATTTTTGATAGATTAGGTGGAGAAAATATGACTTCCAGACTGGACACCTTTTGTAAGAAATTTAAATTGGAAATACACAGATATCAAAAAGGGGATACATCTTTTAAATTAAATAACTATGAAGAATCATATGCATTACTAAATGAAGAGAAGGTTTTTTCGTATGATTTTTTGAAGAAATATATGTTATAAGATAGGAGGATTTATATGAGTGTAAAGATAAAAAGACAGTTTTTTATTTGGATTGCTTTTATTTTTTCTGTGATGATTGGATGTTTATATATGATGTATGTTCTTGATGCGAATACAGGATATTTAAAATGGCTAGATGTTTGTCGTTCAGTTTTGTTCCTGATATCTATATTAGGATTAATATTATATATTATTGAGAAAAGAAAAGTGCAAATGAAAAACGGAAATTTACTTGTTATTTTTTTGGCAATATATGAATTGATAATCACGACTTATAAAGGGACTATGAATGTGCAGGTCTTTATAGATATAATAAATTGGCCATTGTTGTTATTATTATCATACACATTTTCTGATCAGCATGTGAAAAAGTATAGTGCAGTAATACCAAATAGACGATATAAAATAATGGTTTTGATTGTTGGCTTTTTATTATGTATTATTTCAATTCCGTTAATTCAAAGACATTTGGCGGGATTTGGAAGAATTGGAGAAGTGATATATGGTGTATATTTTGTGTTGACCTATATTCCTTTGTTAGTTTGTTTTTATCCCAAAAATAAATTTGTGCTTATTGTTCCATTTATAACAATAATTTTTACTACTAAGAGAGCAGCATTTCTTTCTATTGTGTTAGGCTTTATACTCATGCAGTTTTTCGAGTATTATATAATGGGAGATTTAAGAAAAAAATGGAAAAAGTTGATAAAAATAGTAATTGGTTTGCTGCTTATATATTTTTTGATAACAATACTGATAAATCAATTTCAGTTAGATATTATTGACAGATTGGCAAATATGAACGTTGACGAAGGATCTGGTAGAATTTCAATTTGGACAACAGTGTATGATGCGTTTAAGGAATCGTCATTAATAGATAAAATATTAGGACATGGCTATGGAGCGGTTCGTACACTTCATATTGGAGGAAGAAGCATTAATGCTCATAATGATTACCTTGAATTACTTTATGATTATGGAATCATTGGAGTATGTTTGATTGTTGCCTGGATAATTTATTTGTTTAAAGTTTTTATTAGGCTTTGTAGGAGAAAGTCGGTAATGCTTCCAGGATACGCCCTTACACTTACTATTTTTGTTTTCCTTACGATGTTGAGTTATCTTTTGTTTCAATCCAACATTATGATTTTTCTCGCGTTTTATTTTGGAATTATAACAGGCATTGCAAATGCTAATAATGGTGAAGTTAAGGTGTTTTAAAGTTACATAAAGGAGTGATTAAGTGTGAATCAACGAAAAGCAGGAGTTGTTTTATCATATGTTTCTGAAGGGATAAAAGTGATAAGCGGGTTATTGTATACACCGATAATGCTACATCTCCTTGGACAGAGCGAATATGGTCTTTATCAACTTGTTTATTCTGTTGTTTCTTATCTTGGTTTGTTGAGCCTTGGATTTGGAGGCGCGTACATGCGCTTTTATTCAAAAAGTAAAGCAGAAAATGATCAGAGCGGAGTAGCTAAATTGAACGGAATGTTTATGCTTATTTTTTCTGTGATTTCAGTGATATGTATTTTATGTGGTCTTGTTATGCTGAGTAATGTCAGGGCTGTTTTTGGAACAGGTCTTTCCGAAGCCGAGATTAGCAAAGCTAGATGTCTTATGGCGTTGATGGTGTTTAATCTTACATTGACATTCCCTGACAGTGTATTTAATAGCTATGTAACAGCCAATGAAAGGTTTTTTTTTCAAAAGATACTAACGGTTTCGCAGAATATTCTTAATCCTTTTTTGGCATTGCCGCTTTTGATATCTGGATTCGGATCTGTAGGACTGGTATGTGTTACGACTATTTTAACTGTTTTGCGTTTTGGACTTGATATATGGTTTTGTTTATGTAAATTACATATGAAATTTATATTTAGAGAGTTTCGGATTTCACTACTTAAGGAAATGTGGATATTTACTTTTTTTATTTTTTTAAACCAGATAATAGATCGTATTAACTGGAGTGTTGATAAATTCCTTTTAGGGCGTTTTATGGGAACGTCAGCAGTTGCAATATATGGGGTTGGTTCACAGATTAATACAATGTATTTGGAGTTTTCTACAGCGATTTCAAATGTTTTTGTTCCTGAGGTTAATCGTCTGGTTGCTGAAAATTCAGAGAATAGAAATATAAGTATACTATTTACAAAAGTGGGGAGGATTCAGTTTATGATATTGGTGCTGGTACTTACTGGATTTATTTTTTTTGGACGGCCATTTATTCAATTATGGGCCGGCGAAGGTTATGGGACCTCCTATTATGTAACAGTACTTTTAATTGCTCCTGTAACGGTTCCTCTTATTCAAAATCTGGGAATTGAAATTCAGCGAGCAAAAAATATGCATAAGGCAAGATCGATTGTATATTTGTTTATAGCGATTGCCAATGTGTTTATTAGTATTCCATTAATAAAAAGGGCTGGATCAGAGGGAGCAGCACTAGGAACGGCCATTTCGCTTTTTGCGGGAAATATTATTTTTATGAATTGGTATTATCATAAAAGAATTGGACTTGATATGAATTATTTTTGGAAAGAAATTTTGAAATTTATTCCATCCTTAATAATTCCGTGTATTTTCGGAACTTTGGTTATGTGTTTTGTTACCATTACAGGGCTGGCTGCCCTTGCGTGTTGCATAGGTTTGTATCTTATCATTTATTGTATATGCATGTATTTGTTCGGCATGAATATTGACGAAAAGCAGATGATAATGGCACCAGTAAAAAGGTTATTGAAAAAATCAAAATAGGAATGGTGATGCAAATGAACTCAGATGCAAGTATTATAACAGTATATGCTGCGTATCAAAAAAATGACAGTATTAGAATGGTAAGTTCATCTGGTGGCATTTTTACATTGTTTGCGCAACAGATTATTCAAAAGGGCGGAGTTGTATATGGTGTAGCAATGTCTGAAGATTGTTATTCTTCTTGTTATTGTAGGGTAACAACAGAGGATAAGCTATCATTGCTTCGAGGCTCCAAATACTTCCAAGCGAGTACTGGGGATACATACAAGAAAGTAAAAAGGGATCTAGAGTATAAAATTCCTGTTCTTTTTTCGGGAACTGGGTGTCAAATAAATGGACTAAAGAAGTATCTCGGAAAAGAATATGAGAATTTATTTTGCGTAGATGTTATTTGTCATGGGGTACCATCACCAGCATTGTGGAGAGAATATGCAAAATATAGAGAAAAAGAAAATGGAGGCAAACTCACGAATATAAATTTCAGGTGTAAGGATGATAGTTGGGTTGATTTTGGTATGAAAGAGACTCATATAAATTCAAAACAGTTATATATTTCAAAGGATAAAGATCCTTTTATGATGATGTTTCTTAGAAATTATTGCTTAAGACCTTCGTGTTATACCTGTGCGGCTCGTACTGTTAGACATTCAGATGTTACTCTTGCTGATTTTTGGGGAATTGGGGAAATTGCACCAGAAATGGATGATGGAAAAGGAACATCTCTTGTTTTAATAAGAACGAAGAAGGGACAGAAGTTTTTTAATAATCTAAAAAATAATATAGAATGGAGAGAAGTTACTTACGAGGATGGGGTAAGACGCAATACATCGGAGTATAAATCACCTCTCCGACCACCACAAAGGGATTTGTTTTTTTCGGATATGAAAGCATTGAGTTTTCATGAAATGGAACAGAAATATGCATCTTCGCGTGCGAGACCATTTAAGAGAAAAGTAAAATCAGTAATAAAGAAAATAGTAAAAATATTATCAATTGGGGGGGTATGAGTAATATTAACGATGGAATTTTGTTTGTGTTTGTTGGAGATGAAAATAAAGAATAGTAATTGTTTTGGAATGACGGGAGTAAGCTATGAGTGTGAATAAGATAAATACGGTTGTATATGCTTTAAGAATAAAAAACAGAGATGTTTTACTGAGAAGTTCATCTGGAGGAGCTTTTACAGCTTTTTCTGATGTGCTTTTGAATAGTAATGGAGCAATAACATGTGCAGTTTATGATTATAATAATAAAAAGACAGAATTTAAACTTCTTACAACTAGTACAGAGCGAGATACAGCAAGAGGATCAAAATACATGCAAAGTATTCCTGGTGACATCTTTAGTGAAGTTTATGACTATTTATATGACAATCCTAAAAAAGAACTTTTGTTTATAGGTTTAGGATGTCAAGCAGAAGGATTTCGCAAATTTGCTGAACAGAAAGGGATTCGGGATCGCGTGTACATTGTAGATCTTATTTGTCATGGGTCTGCAAGCCCAATTATATGGTCTCAATATGCGAAAAGAATAGAGGAACGATATAATGGTAAGATTGAATATTTGTCATTTAGGGAAAAAAGAAAAGGTTGGCCTACAGAAACTGTAGTAATAAATGGTAAAAGAATTCCTGTAAAAAATTATGAAACAATATATTATAGCAGATGCGTTAGTAGACCATCTTGTCATGTATGCCCATTTGCTACAATCGAGAGGAACGTGGATATAACCATTGGGGACTTTTGGCACATAGAGGAAAAAATACCTGATTTTTATAATTCTCAGGGTACATCTTTAGTGCTTTTACATACAGATCGTGGGAACAAACTGTTTGATGCTATAAAGGACACAATTGATTATAGAGTAAGCAACACGTCAGAATGTTGGCAGTATAATTTGGAACATCCTACTCCGGTATCAGAGAAACGTTCTGATTTTTGGAAAGATTATAAGGAACATGAAATAGATTACATAATGAAGAAATATGGAACATTTACAATTGGTACAAAAATCAAAAATCGACTCAAAAAGATATGGAAGGTATTGGATAGTAATTAACTTTGTGCATATTTATCTTGTCGCTTTTGGAAAATGAGATTCGTACAAAATAAATTGGAATTGTTGTAAACTATATACTAAATGTTTGTGAGGTGAATGTTGTGAATGAAATACCGATTTTATACGACAAAAAGGAAGAATGCTGCGGTTGTACTGCCTGTTATGCGATATGTCCTAAGGAAGCTATTGTTATGATTGAAGACGAGGAGGGTTTCGAGTATCCACGGATTGATGAAAATAAGTGTATAAGATGCTATACTTGTTTAAGGGTTTGTCCATTTAAAGATTAAAAAAGTTGTAAGAAGTTTATTATTATTAAAAGAATTTGTTTTTATAAGAGGATATACATAATTCATAGATAATCAGTAAAAAATGAAGTGAGATTGTCTATGGAGAAAAGTGAGGCAAATTATACAAAAACGTTTTGATAAGAGTTCGGCATGTACCGATATTCCTCAAACAAGAGACCTAAAACTTCAAAAATCTATGAAAAGGGAAGTGTGATCAGAGGATATACAGGATGAGGAATTTGAAGATATGAAATTTCGGATGGTTCTCCTTTTTCTTTAAATCCCTATTGAAAGCCCACGCAATATGTGGTACAATGTACACAAAGAAAAGCATCGGAGAGGAAAAGCATGGAACAAAAGGACATTCTCAGGGCAATGCGCAAAGAGGCGGATATGACACAGAGGCAGTTTGCCGGATATTTTGGCATACCGATTCGGACGCTGGAGGATTGGGAGCGGGGCATAAGGCACATGCCGGATTACCTGATCCGTCTGCTGGTTTACAAGATGGAGATGGAAGGACTGGTCAAGAAGCATCCAGAATGGGAAGATGCCATGGGTACAGATAC
>CANPZR010000020.1 GCA_947589175.1 uncultured Lachnospiraceae bacterium
ACAGAGATCGTATGCTTTTTCAATGTTTATGAGGCTTTAAGCCAATTTTTATTCCACACATTCTGATGATGAGCCAATTAAGTGGCATGAATTTGGATGATTCGGGACGCGAAAAATTGATGGTATATCCGATTGGCGGCATATATTGTGGACTCTGGCGGCGGGATTTGATTATTGCAAATAATGTCTGGTTTCCAGAAGGCGTGCGTTATGAGGACAATTACTGGGGCACAATGGTTAAGGCATATGTGAGAAAAGTGATTTTTGTCGAGAAGGTAGGCTATTATTATCGTCAAAACAGCATGTCAACAGTGCATAAACGAAATCAGGAATATCAATTTGACAGGATTGAAATAGAAAATAGCTTGATGCATGATCTTCAAGCCAGAGGATTGCTGGGCAGATTTCGAAATGCGGAAGAGTATCTTTATATACAGCGCTATGCAATTAATTCATTTTGGCTGTTTTTGTCCACTTTTGACGTCGTGCCAAAAGAGAAGATTCATTACATTATTTCTGATTTGAAACGGAATGTCCCGATGTGGGGAAGCAATCCTTATTATAGACTTCTTACTCCGGTGAAGGAAAAAGTCAAGAACAGAATCATAGTTATGTGTCCATCTCTTATGATTGCGTTTTGGGGGACAAAACAAAAAATAAAATCAAGGAAAAAGTAGGAGGAAAGACAATGCTTACTAATTCAACAATCTTAGTTACCGGCGGGACAGGTTCTTTTGGAAATACATTTGTTCCCATGACATTAAAAAAATATGATCCCAAAAAGATTATTATTTATTCCCGCGACGAGATGAAACAGTGGAACATGGCAAAGAAATTTCAGGGGGACAAGAGAGTCCGCTTTTTCATCGGCGATGTGCGGGACAGGGAGCGGCTGTACAGGGCGCTGGACGGGGTAGACTTTGTGGTTCACGCGGCGGCGACCAAGATTGTTCCTACTGCCGAATACAACCCGTTTGAGTGCATCAAGACGAACGTGAACGGCGCCATGAACCTGATTGATGCCTGCATTGATACCGGCGTCAAGAGGCTGGTAGCCCTGTCTACGGATAAGGCAAGCTCTCCCATCAACCTGTACGGTGCCACAAAGCTCTGTTCTGACAAGATTTTTATTTCCGGCAATTCCTATACGGGAGGTCGCACGAAATTTGCCGTGGTGAGATATGGAAATGTCATGGGATCGCGCGGTTCGGTGATTCCATTTTTTATCGAAACTGCAAAGACCGGGAAGCTTACTATTACGGACAAGCGCATGACGCGTTTTATGATTTCTCTGGAGCAGGGAGTAGAGCTTGTATGGCACGCTTTCAATGACATGGAGGGCGGTGAGATCTATGTCAAGAAGATTCCGTCCATGAACATCTGTGATATTGCCACGGCGGTTGACGAAAGAGCGGAACAGGTTGAGATCGGGATCCGCCCGGGCGAGAAGCTCCATGAGCAGATGATCGGCGTAGAAGACTCGCACTTTACATATGAATATCCCGAGCATTTCAAGATTCTGCCGCAGATCTGCAACTGGGGATCGATGGAGTCAATGATCAAGGGTGGCGTCAAGGTTCCCGAGGGATTCAGTTATACATCGGATAATAATACGGAGTGGATGTCGGTTCCCGAGCTTCAGGACTGGATCAGGCTCAACAGGGCAAAAATCGGGAGCATTTAAATTCCAGAGATAACAAGGGAAGGACGGATGAAAATGGAGAAACTTGCTATTTTCGGCGGAACGCCTGTCCGAAAAAATAAGATTTTTTATGGACACCAGCTGGTTGAGGACGATGATATCCAGGCGGTCGTCGATGTGCTGAAAGGCGATTACCTCACCTGCGGCCCTCATGTTGAAAAGGCGGAGAGGGCGCTGGAAGCCTATACGGATGCAAAGCATGCCGTGCTGGTCTCTAATGGAACGGCGGCACTGCACTGCGCCTGCCTTGCCGCCGGAATCGGACCTGGAGATGCGGTCATTACTTCGCCCATTACCTTTGCGGCCAGTGCAAACTGTGCGCTTTATTGCGGAGCGGATGTTGTTTTTGCAGACATTGATCCGGATACCTATAATATTGATCCCGCATCCATAGAGTCCAGGATCACGGAAAAGACGAAAGCGGTCATTGCTGTTGACTTTACCGGACAGGCCGTCAAGATCCGTGAAATTCGCGAAATATGCAAAAAACATGGGCTAGTCTTTATCGAGGATGCGGCTCATTCAATCGGCACAAAATATGACGGCGGGATGGTCGGCTCCCTTGCGGATATGACCTGTTTCAGCTTTCATCCGGTAAAAACGGTTACGGCAGGAGAGGGCGGCGCGATTCTGACGAACAGCGACGAACTGTATAAAAGACTGGTCCTCGCGCACACTCACGGCATCACACATGATGAAGCGGCGATGGAGGGCGCTCCCCATGAAGGCCCGTGGTATTATGAAGAAATCTCGCTGGGCTATAATTACCGGATCACGGATTTTCAGGCAGCGCTTCTTGCCTCGCAGCTTGGCAAGATTGACCGGTTCATCCGCCGCAGAAAAGAGATTGTGGCTAAGTATAACGAGGCGTTTGAGAAACTTTCCGGAATTATCGTGCAGAAGGAGATACCAGAATCGGATACCTGCCGCCATCTTTATATTATCCGCCTTGATTTTGAAAAGCTTGCCTGCACAAGGCGGGAGTTTTTTGACGCAATGGGCACCGAAGGAGTCCAGTGCCAGATACATTATGTGCCCGTGTACTGGTTTCCGTACTATCAGAAGTTAGGACATAAAAAAGGCGAATGTCCAAATGCGGAGGAAATATACAAGGGGATAATGTCTCTCCCGTTATATCCGGCCATGACGGACGGCGACGTGGATGATGTCATTGAAGCGGTAAGCAAGGTAGTAAAATATTACGGAAAATCGCGAGGATGATTCCTGATATCTGGTAGGGAGGCAGTAAAGGTGATGAAAGTAAAAAAGCGCATTATATGGTCAACAACAATTATAGTTCTATTTGTTGGAATTATAGTAATTAATGTTTTTTTCCCGTTTAAAGTCCTATACCGACAATTGTTTAAGAAAAATGATTTTCACATAGAAATTTCGGAGCCGGTCATAGTTGCGCAGGCATCCGAAAAAGACGAGCAGGGCTGGGGATATTTTCAGTTTCCGAGGATGTGTTATACGGAGAATGGAAATATTTTAATCCAGATTGCCGACAAGCAGGATTCAATCAGCACATATTCGGGGAAATATCTGTATTATATCACAGAAGACCAGGGCCGGACATGGCGCGAATGTAAGGAGGGGGATTCGCTTGCCGACTATACATTGAAAATGAAAAATGGATCATATTTTCAGGGTCCGGAGCTTGAAGATGCGTATAAAACGAAAGAATTAAAAGGAACACGACCACGTTATTTATCGGATGATGGAAATCTTCAACTGTTTGATGTTGAAGAAACAGCATCCATTCCTGCAGCCTTTATGGCAGCTGAATATGATCCAAAAGCAGGCAGAACCATCTCGTTTGAATCACAGTATTCTTGGAATGGAAGAGAGCGCTCAGTAATAAATAATCTTCTTCTTCCTGATGGGGCATGGCTCTACCACTTTAAGATGCACTCGCCTCATTCAATTATCAGGGAAGAAGACGGCAGTCTTTTTGCTGCGGTCTATGGATATGGGAGTGCAGGGGCGGATAATAATGCTGATCGGAGCAAGTATAATGTGCATTTTCTTAGATCTGATGATTGCGGAAGGACATGGCGCTATGTGTCAGGCATACTTTCGGACGATGTTTGTAATGAAAAAAGCGAAGGGCTGTGCGAGCCCTGCCTGTCGGTTTCGCCGGACGGACAGTACATTGTGCTGATGAGATCCGGCTCAGAGAATCCGAGCTACATATCTTATTCATCAGATAAAGGAGCTTCATGGTCTGGGACGCGCGAGTTTGATGGCGGGGGGGTGGATCCTCAGCTTCTGAAATTGGATTGCGGCGTTACGCTTGCGAGCTATGGCAGGCCTGGAGTATATGTCAGGGCGACCGATGATCCGTCATGCGTGTCGTGGAAAGTGGCAAACCAGATAGATCTGTGTGGAACTGATGTGGAAAGCATCACGGCGGATACCTGCGGCTATACATCTTTAATTGAGATTGATAAATATACAGCTTTGCTGGCGTATTCCGATTTTAATTACCCGTCAGAAAATAATCCTAATGAGAAGAGTAAAACAATATTGGTCAGAAAAATACACATAAATTACAATTATTAAAAAGAGAGTGAAGCAGATGAGTAACATAGCCATAATCACCGCCCGAGGCGGTTCAAAGCGTATTCCAAAGAAAAATATAAAAGTTTTTTGCGGTAAGCCGATTATAGCATACAGCATTGAAGCGGCGCTGAAAAGTGAACTGTTTGATGAAGTAATGGTTTCCACGGACAGTGAGGAAATTGCTGAAATTGCAAGAAAATATGGCGCCAGCGTGCCGTTCATGAGAAGCGCGGAAGCGAGCAATGATTTTGCGACAACAGCGGATGTGCTTTTAGAAGTCCTGACCGGGTACAGAGAAAGGGGAGAGGTCTTTGGAATGGCGGCGTGCCTGTATCCGACGGCTCCATTTGTCACGGCAGGGCGTCTCCGGGATGCGGCTGCACAGTTTTGTTCAGCGGGATTGGATTCACTGATGCCTGTAGTTAAGTTTAGTTTTCCGCCTCAGAGAGCCATTGTAATTAAGAATGGAACGCTTGGGTATCAATACCCGGAATACGCATCTTCAAGAAGTCAGGATCTGAAGCCTCTGTATCATGACTGCGGACAGTTCTATCTCCTAGATGTCGAAAGATTTATTCGGCACCGTTCTCTGGTCATGCCGCGCACCATGCCCTATATTGTGCCAGAAGAAGAAGTCCAGGACATAGACAATGAATCGGACTGGCTTATTGCGGAGGCGAAATATAAAGTCTTGCATGGGGAGGGATAGTCTTGTTTAGACTGTTTGATAAAATAAATAGCGGGGAAGTATATGTGATTGCCGAAATGAGCGCCAATCATGGCGGAAGCATGGATCATGCGCTCGAAATTGTTCGTCAGGCTGCCAGGGCAGGTGCGGACTGTTTAAAAATACAGACATATACGGCAGACAGTATTACCATTAATTGCGATAGGGAGGATTTTCGGATTCAAGGTGGTTTGTGGGATGGATATAAATTATATGATTTATATTCAGATGCAGGAACTCCTTATGAGTGGCATCCGGCGATTAAGGATGAGTGCGAAAGATGCGGTATAGATTTTTTGTCTACTCCTTTCGATATAAGCGCTGTGGACTATTTAAATAGTATTGGGTGTGAAGCATTTAAAATAGCCAGTTTTGAATTGATTGATACTCCGCTTATTGAATATGCTGCGTCTAAAGGCAAACCGATGATTATTTCTTGTGGAATGGCAGGCATTGAAGAAATCCAGGATGCAATAGATGCCTGCCATCGTGTTGGCAACAACCAGATTGTGCTTTTAAAGTGTTGCAGTGAATATCCTGCGAATTGGAAAGATATGCATATTGTCAATATTCCTGATATGATTCAGCGTTTCAAAGTTAAGGTTGGCCTTTCTGACCACAGTGCAGGCAGTACGGCAGCGGTTGTTGCCGTTTCTATGGGAGCCTGTGTTATTGAAAAACATGTAAAAATAGAGGGCATAGAAAGTGCAGATAGCAAGTTTTCCATGCCTATGGACGAGTTTGGCGAAATGGTTGAAGCTGTCAGGAATGCTAGGCTGATGGCAGGGCATGTGCAGTACGGGGCAACAGAAGGAGAATTAGAAAATCTTAAGTTCAGACGCAGTCTTTTTGCAGTAAAAGATATTAGAGAAGGGGAAGAAATCACGACTGAAAATGTTAGGAGCATTCGTCCATCAGCAGGCCTAAAGCCGAAATATCTGCCTTCAATTCTTGGAAAACATGCCACAATAGATATTTTATCTGGTACACCGCTTAAGATTGAAATGTTTAAGTAAAAAAATATAAGGGGAGAATTGTTATATGAGCAATTTTTTGAATGAAAAGGAACTTGCTAAAATTGGCATTAAGTCATATGGCAAGGGAGTACTTATTGGACGGAATGCAATATTGTATAGTCCGGGCAGTCTGATTCTGGGTGATTATGTCCGTATTGATGATTTTACAATTATAAGTGGTAAGGTGACCATGGGGAGTTATATTCATATATCACAGTTCTGTGGTCTTTATGGCGGAGATAAGGGCATTGTAATGGAGGATTTTTCAGGTCTATCCTCTAAATGTTCGATCTATGCTGTTTCAGATGATTATACCGGATTTTCCATGACAAATCCTATGATTCCTGAAAAATATAAACCTAAATCAATTAATGAGGCTGTACATATTGGAAAGCATGCAATTATTGGATGCAATTCTGTTGTGCTGCCTGGAGCAGATATCCCAGAAGGCGCAGCAGTGGGAAGTTTAAGCCTTGTAAATCGGCCGATTGATCCGTGGAGCCTAAATATGGGAATCCCGGCAAGAAAAAAATCGGATAGGCGTAAGGATATTATTGAATTAGAAAAACAGTTTTGGGCTGACAGACAGGAGGCGTTATAATGCTATTAAAAAATAAGATTGCTGTTGTTACTGGTGCGGCTAACGGGATAGGAAAAGCAGTTGTTGATGTTTTTCTTGAAAATGGTGCTAAGGTTGTCGGTTTGGATATAGATGTTGTCGATTCATGGAACAGCAATTTGATAATGCTTAAGTCAGATGTTTCAAGTGCTTCTGATTGTGAACGTGTATATAGTGAATTAAATTCGCTTGTTGATCATATTGATGTTTTGGTGAATTGTGCAGGTATTACGCGTGATGCACTGACTGGGAAAATGACAGAAGAACAGTTTGATCAGGTAATAGATGTTAATCTTAAAGGTGTATGGAATCTTACCCGTCTTATCGGACCGGCAATGCAGGATCAACACTTTGGTTCTATTATTAATATATCATCAGTCGTTGGCGTATTTGGGAATATCGGGCAAGTTAACTACGCTGCTACAAAATCCGGTGTGATTGGCATGACCAAGAGCTGGGCCAAGGAGTTTTCGCTTAAGGGCGGTAATGTCCGCGTAAATGCTATTGCTCCTGGTTATACCATGACTAATATGATGAATACGGTTCCTGAAAAATTATTAGAAAAATTTCGTGATATGACTATGCTTGGACGACTTGCGGAACCTATTGAAATTGCAAATTCTGTTTTGTTTCTTGCTTCTGATCTTGCCAGTTATGTTACAGGCGAGGTTCTAAATGTAAATGGAGGCATGAGATTGTAAGGCAAATTGTCATTGCATTGATGGCGGGATCGGGGAGATATGAGATATGATTTTTATAAGAGCGGATGCAAACGAAACCATAGCTACCGGTCATGTAATGCGCTGCCTTTCCATTGCCGATGCCGCCAAAAAGCTCGGCGAGGATACAACATTTATAATGGCAGATGACAGCGCGGAATGTCTCGTCAAAAGCAGAGGATATAATACCGTTATACTTCATACGCCGTGGGACGACATGGAACAGGAGATTGATAAGATCATCCCGGTAATAAGAAGCAAAGGCATACAGAACCTTTTGATAGACAGTTATCAGGTGACAGAAAAGTATCTGAAAACGCTTTCAAAAGAAACAAAACTAGCATATATAGATGACATCGACAGATTTGTTTATCCGGTCGATATGCTGATCTGCTATGCCGCATACGCTGAAAAATTCGGATATCCGTCCAAATATGCGGATACAGAGCTTCTGCTCGGGACAAAATATGCGCCCTTGCGACAGGAATTTTGCGGGATAGGCAAGAAAGCTATACATGACAAGATTGGCAGGATTCTTGTGTTATCCGGCGGTACGGATCCGATGAATGTCTTACGGCAGATTCTCGATGAAATGATAGCTTTTAAGGACATATATATAGATGCGGTCTGCGGCATTTATAATCCGAATTTTGATATGCTGCGGGAACGGTATATTTCTCATAAAAATATATCCCTTCATCATTCGATTGACAATATTGTAGATTATATGAAATCGGCGGATATTGCCATATCTGCCGCGGGGACGACGCTGTATGAATTGTGCGCCTGCGGTACGCCGACTATTTCGTATGTTATCGCAGATAATCAGACTGATAATGCGGTGTGGTTTGATGAAAATAATATTATTGAGTTTGCCGGAGATGTGCGGCTGGATGATATCGGGCATAATCTGGCAAGAATTATGCCCAAGTATTGTGACCGTGCATATCGGGAAAATCTTTCAGTGGAAATGCAGGAACTGGTCGATGGGCGCGGAGCTGGGCGAATTGTAGAGGTTCTCGTTGAAAACATTTGAAAGATGAGTTACTAGTTGCAGTAGCTTCTCTGAAGAATAGAGCGTAATGCAAAGAGTCAGGGAATCTTTTTTGTTGTGTGTTACAATGCCATCACATTTATTGGATTTAGCACATGTTGACACCGGGTAATATTCAAAGTCCTTCACTTTGATCTGGAATGCAGTCAGGATGTTATCATTTGTAATGGCAGAAATGCGGATGATGTTTAGGATAGAACTAATTCATTTTTGCAAAAAAGGTGGGGGATTTTTAAAAAAAAGAGATTTGAATACTGTGAGAAATAAAGACCGAATGATCTGAGAATCTATTTTACAGAAAAGGAGGGAAGCCAAATAAAAACAAATAATTTAACCAACAAATTCACATATGAAAAAACAGTGCGGCAAATGGAAAAGATGCTAAACATGCCGGAACTTGGCAGGCTTTTGCGCGCTTTTGGAGGATATATGCCAGAGAGAGTTTCCCTGCGGGAAAAGGTAAAAACTCTGGTTGAATTTTCCTGTGTATGGGATTACCGCGCTAAACAGAGGGCCGCTTCAGGGACGGGCGAACAGGCGAGATGGCTGGTCGGAACAGAGGATCTTACGCCGGAGCAGACAGAAGCGGCTATGGATCTGGCAACAAAATGGGGGATGGTCAGCCAGGCGGATCCTGCCCGAAAAGAATATGATTATATTCTAATATTGGGCGGCGCCAGAATGTCGTGCCTGTACCGGACAAGATACGCGTATGAGCTGATACAGAAATACGGATTAAAGGTACGGGAAGTGGTGGGGCTCGCGGGACTGCGGCCGATCGCTGATTCAGAGAGGGAGGCAACAGACACATATGCGCCGGATGCCCATACAGAGTTCGACCTGATGAAAGCGGCAGTGCAGAAGGAGTTCTGTGTGTCAGAACTGAGAAGGCGGGATGGAGAGAAGACAGAAGAGATCAATCGTTCATGGATCATTGAGGAATATGAAAATTCCCCGCCCGTCTGTCTGGTGGCCGCTCCTTCGTCCGAACCGGCTGTGAGGCGCGCCAATACGGCAGATACATTTCAGTTCTGGTCTGAAATGAAAAATATTGGACAGGGAAAAAAGCTGTTACTCGTAACCAGCCAGATTTATGTTCCCTACCAGCATTTAGAGGCAGTGCGCATGCTGGGGCTTTCTGGCGGACACGAGATAGAGACGCTGGGATTTCCCAGAGAGTGGTCGGCTGGCCTGCAGGGGCTGCAAAAAACGGAAAACTACCTGCAGGAGATACGTTCTACATTGCAGGCGATGGAAAGATTAGATAAAAGTGGAGGAAGACAAGATGGACATTAATGAAAAACAAGAAGTAATAGACGCAAGGAATAAGCTGGATGAAATGAAGAAAACATATGGATATTTTGAAGGAAAAAAGAAAAAGAATAACGCTATTATGCTGAATACCGTTCCTAAATTAGTCTGCTTTGCCATGGTAGCGGTCGCGCTGATACAGGCGATAGGAGCAGTAGCCCTGGTTCTAATTGGCATGAAAAATGATGTGGATATCGCAAATATGTTAAGCAGTATTGCTGAGACAGATATTGTGACAATCGGCATAACTGTTATCGGCATTGCCGTGAGCGTATGGGTCGGGCTGAATATTTATCTGTCCTTATCAAAAGAAGAATCAGAAAAGCTCATTAAAAAAATGGAAGATGAAATAAAATCTATCGAAGAGTGCCTGGATAAAGTTGAGGATGCCATTATATATCAAAAAGGTGTAATGTGGCAGGAATTTATCAACCTGCTTGATTCACAGCGTAATGAAAACATGCTGGCAGCGTATTTTGCGTATCAGTTTAACCGGTTATTTTATGAGGGGGAAAACACAGACAGTCTGGATACCTCTTATATTCATAGCTTGATCCGATATGAGGCGGAATATCTCTCTATGACCAGGATGTATGAAAATGGAGAAAAAATGAGCTGCTATAACCAGAGCGAGCGGTTAATTAAGAGTTATATGTTTCTTAGGAAGGAAGGCATGGAAGGGAGCAGCCTGTGGAAAGAAGTGATGTCGTTTTACTTTGATGTACAGATTGCTGACGCGAAGTTTTACAGAAATGCGGTATGTCTGCGCCTGAGCGGCTATAGAGATGAATTCAGCACGGAGCAGATGGAAAATGTATGCGATAAGTATAAGGAACTGCTCAACAGGATAAGCGACACGGCGCCGGAATATAATGACATAAATTCTGCCAAGGCCTACATTAATAATACAATAGGATACACCTATGACCTGATCAATCAATATGAAATAGGAAAAGGGGAAAAGAAAGCGAAACGCTGCATAGCGGCGAATAAATATATGAAAGCGGCAGTGGAGTTAATCGGAAACCAGTTTTCTGAGAAGAAAGCGAGATATCTGAGGAATCTGGGACTGACATATGAAAGGCTTAAAGAAGTTAGCCCCGAATCTGAAACCGATGAGCTTTTGGATAAAGCTTATACATCATATGTGGAGTCGATTAAAGAAGACATGTCCGATTATAAGTCGTGGAACACAGGCGGTACTATTATTCTGAAAAAATTTGAGCGCGAAAACAGGATTTCTGAAAGAGACACGCTGTTAAGCAAATTGCGCATAGAAGATCCAGATAAGTGGGAAAAGGAACTTCTAAAGGCTAAGACCCAGTTCGAGATGTCCGCATCCGAGGGCAAGGGATTTGAGGATCCCTATTATAAACTGGTACAGGTATATACATATTTGCATATGCTGTACGGCGCATTGGATGATGCAGGCAAGCAGGAGGAAATGAGAAAAGGCGCTGAAAAGTATATGGAGATTCTTGAAATGATGAATTACACGGGAGGAGGATCCCGGTACGCGTATAGAAATTATTATGAGGCCATAGGAGAAATTGAAAAAGCAAATAAGATTAATGAAGAAATCGGAGATGGAAATAATGATGTCAGACATCTGAGGGAGCTGTATTTACAGGAAAGTGATGATAAATAATTTGATAGTGCAAAAAATTTTAGACATATAATAAATGTATTTGTCGTCAATTTTGACACAGAGAGGAGGCCTTTCGATGCAAACAGATTTTTTCACCGACTCCTCTCTTGTATCCTCCACCCGTATTCTCTACACGCCCTCTTTATTTGCCCGCTCCTCCCTGTTTCACCTGCAGGAGACGGGGACGCTTCAGGCCCTGCATCCTCATGCATCTGCCAGAAGCGGTCTGGCCTCTTTTTTATTTTTTATTGTGGATTCCGGAAACGGGACTTTGACTTATGGCGGGAAATCTTACGACTTGGCAGAGGGGGACTGCGTGTTTATTGACTGCAGATCCGGTTATGAGCACCGGACGGGGAAGGCGCTCTGGACACTGTCCTGGTGCCATTTTTATGGTCCTAATCTGAAAAGCATTTACACGAAATATGAGGAGCGGGGCGGGAAGCCGGTGTTCCACCCGGAGGACGGGGAGCGGTACCGGCGTCTTTTGAAGGAACTGTACGAGATTGCGGGATCGGCGGATTATGTGCGCGATATGAAGATTCATGAAAAACTTTCTTCTCTTTTCATCTTTCTCATGGAAGATGCGTGGGAGGCCAAGGATGAGAGGGAGGAGGAACCGCTGTTTTCTGAGAACATACAGGAAATCAAGGAATATCTGGATCGGAATTTCCGCAGCAAGATTTCGCTGGACAGTTTGGCGGGAAAATTTTTTATCAATAAATTTTACCTGTCCCGTATCTTTAAGGAGCGGTATGGTACTACGATCGGAACATATCTGCTCCAGGCACGGGTTACATACGCGAAGCAGCAGCTCCGCTTTACAGATCGGACGCTGGGCGAGATTGCGGAGGATCTGCAGATGGAAATGAATTATTTGAGCCGGATTTTTAAGAAGGCCGAAGGGGTCAGCCCGTCTGTTTACCGGAAGCAGTGGAGGGGGAGCGAAAAGTAGAATATTTTTATTTATATAATACAGGGGGGCTGTCGTTTTAACGAATGGGAATTCGTGAAGCGGCAGCCCCCTGCATCTTTAGCCGTTCAGTCGGATTTCTTAGCAGCCAGTTGCTGCTGAAGCTCGCAGATCAGGGCGTCCTTCTCCTGAATCTCCAAGCGGTGCGCAGCCTCTTTCTCTTTTAAAGCAGCCTCTTTCTTCTTTAGGGTCGCAGCTTGCTTTTTTAGAGCCTCCTTCTGTTCTTTTATCTCCCGTTTCTGTCGTTTAATAATCGACTCATTTGTCCGGTTAATGCTCCCTGCGATATCCTCATTTGCTAACATATCTGTAATCATATTCATCAGCCCCTCACGGTCTTTTGACATAAGTATAACACGTTCGTACACATTTTGAAAAGACTTATTTTTCTTTAGGAAGGTTTCCATCTTATCCGTGTCCTGTATTGTCAGGAACTCCAGCCATGTGTCGATTTTCTCGCCGATGCGCGGTTTTTCTTCCTTGAATACATCCAGACATATGTAAGCATAGTACTGCAAAAGCTCCAGCTCCACGCCGGTGTCGCTTTTCTGCTGAAAGAAGTGCTTGTATTTCTTTGTCTCTTTGAAGGCGCGCGGACTTTTCTCAAAAATGATGATTGTGTAGACAGGCTGGATGATATCGTAATTGATTTCGCTTTTCGCCTGCCCCTGCGTGATGGCATACTGACGCGTGACGAGATCCGCCGAGTAGCACGCCGCACGCTTGGACGATAATTTGATGCCACTTCTTTGTATCTCGACATTAGCGATTGATCCGTCCTCAAACTGTACCACTATGTCCAGCACGATGTTTTTGCTGTGACTGCTGTGGCGCTGTCCCTCATTCTTCAGGGAATGGAGCACCTTGACTTTCCGCCCCAGGATACAGCTGATAAAGTCTGACAGCAGGGAATCCTTCACATCCGGATCAAAGATGGCCTTGAAGATCGTGTCGCTCAGGAGATTCGGCACTCTTATCTCGTCCGATATCTCCAGCATTTCTTTCTGGCCCTGTTCGCTCAGGCGTTTAAAAGCCGCCTTGACCTCCGGATCTGTATCCAGCAGGATGCGCAGATTGGTTTCTTTCTTTTTTGTTTTGTTTTTATTTTTGTTCATCTATTTCTCCTTCCGCAAAACAACTAACAACTAAAAAAATAGTTACATATTTCCCGTTTCAAATATAAAAGGAATTCTTCAAAATATAAAAAAATGGGTAAAACAAATAGAAGCGCCGCAAGTGGCGGCCCACGATAAATTTTCATTGATTTTGTTGGATATTCGTCTATGGATAATCAAATTCAAATGCTGTAAAGCAAATTATATACCGGGATATCCTGGTTGTCAAGACTACCTGGCAGATTTTGGCCCTGCCTTTTTGTTTTGAACTTCTTGGTTTGTCGGGAATGGTGCGTTTGACCAGACCTGAAGTAATTGTATATTCCGACCAGTGAGCACCACTTGCATGGCCATTCAGAGCCACTGTAACGATGAAAAAGAGTCACCTTCACGAAAGGTGAGCCAATCCTATACTTTTCTCTTATAATGAAAACGGCACACGTTTGTGTGACTATCATTATAGGAGGAATTTGGTAAAGAGGTCAGACTGTGTTTTTCTATAAAAGCAAATCCTTTTTTGTTGAAAAACCTGCCAGATATCTTTGAAAAGATTGAGGTATGCAGCCTGGGGGAATTATCTATTTGTGAAAAGACAGGGGCAGATGCTTCAAAGATTATTTTCTCAGGCGTTAATAAAACGGCTGAGGACATAGAGCGCGCAATGGATGATCAGGTGGGAATTTTTACAATAGAAAGTCATCTTCATGCAAAGCTGATTGATCAAAGCGCAGCCAAAAGAGGAATAAAGGTTCCAGTGCTTATTCGCGTAGCGGATGGAAGCCAGTTTGGCATAGACGAGGAAAGCGTATTGTCTCTGATCAGACGCAGAGAAACGTATCGTGGTTTTGATATAGTAGGCCTTCATTATTTCACGGGGACACAAAAAAGGAAGCCTGACGTGATAAAAAAGGAACTGGGGTATATTTCAGATTTTGCGGATCGTATCCAAAAGGAAACAGGATTTAGGATCAAACAGATAGAATACGGGACGGGTCTGGCTGTGGAGTATTTTAAGGATAACGCGGAAGAATTAGAAGAAGCACGGCTTAAAGCGATTGTCCCTAAAGTAAGAGAGATTGCGCAGAAGTATGATCTGACTATTGAAATGGGGAGATTTTTCACGGCTCCATACGGATATTATCTTACACGTGTTGTGGATGTAAAGACGAACTGCGGGATATCTTACGCAATCTGTGACGGTGGTCTTAATCACCTTAAATATGATGGGCAGATCCAGGGAATGCAGATTCCAGAGATCCTTCATATAAAAAAGGCAGGGCGACGTGAAAAAAATGTAGAAAAATGGACTCTGTGCGGCAGTCTGTGTACAACAATGGATATTCTTTCCCGAAATGCAGAATTTGATTCTCTTCAGATTGGAGACATTTTGGTATTTTGCCGTACAGGAGCTTATTCTGCTATGGAGGGGATGGCTCTTTTTTTAAGTAGAGAGATTCCACTTATTTCACTTTACTCAGAAAAAGACGGATTGCAGATACTTCGTCGGAGTATGCGTGCAGATCCATTCAATACACCTTGACCAAAAGAAAATTAGGTCTGTTGTAAAACCTACATTTATTTTCGTAAAATGACAAAGTATCGTGTTTTTTCACAAAAATCTTAAATATTTTTTGTACACAATTACTAATTGTAATCTCCTCTTTTTGTGATATAATAATTTTATTCTTAAAGCAGTAATTGATAATTAGCAGTTCTGAATATGTTCTTGTTGTGCTGTAGTATACTCTGCTTTGCTTGTGCTCTAGGACGAGTTTTTTAATTGGTATTGTTGCTAGTGGAATGTATGGGAAGAACGGGAGATATCTTGCGCAAGTAAAAATGAGAAACGTAAGGCGCTGAACGGAGCAAAGAAAAAGTATATGACATTGCATATGCATTGTCAAGGGAATATGATGATATAAGAGGGGACAATGAATAAAATAAGTAAGCCAAAGATGACTTCAAAAGATCTAGTAAATAAATTACGAGATGAAAAAGGTGTTACATTTAAATACATAACGGAAGAAGAAGCAGAGAAATATTTATCACAAGTAAACAATTATTTGCGAACTGCTTCATATAGAAAAAATTATCAAAAATATCAAAATGGCGCAATGAAAGGCAAATATATCGATTTGGATTTTGCGTATTTACAGGAGTTATCAACTATAGACATGCATTTAAGAAATTTGATTATGAGAATGTGCATTGATATTGAGCATGATTTGAAGGTGCTTCTTTTGGAAAACCTGGAGAAAGATGATAAAGAAGATGGATATGGTATAGTTGATAATTTTTTGAAAAATAATCCGTATATTGTTAGTAAAATAGAAGCAGCCAGTGCGTCACCGTTTACCGAAAAATTAATAAAAAAATATTTTTCACTCCAATGTGTAATGGATGGAAATGGGAAACGGAAAAACAGGATAGATAATTTTGATTGTCCCGTCTGGGTATTGATGGAGTTGTTAAGTTTTGGAGATTTTATTCGATTCTATCAATACTACTACGATATAAAAGGTGATATGCCGGTTGACATATCTATGATAAATCTTGTAAAAAGTTTAAGAAATGGATGTGCACATAATAATTGTATTATTGCTGATTTGAATGCAGGGAATTCCAAGCCACCGCTTGCAATTATAAAAAGAATATCTGATATGTCGGATATAAATAAAAATCAAAGAAAAAAGAAATTATCTTGCCGAGTGGTTTTGGAATTTGTTAGTATGTTATGTGTATATGACATGATTGTGTCTGAACAAGTAAAAAAACATCAAGTCGAAAAAATGAAGATATTATTCAGTGATCGATTAAAACGGCATAAGAGCTTTTTTGAGAAAAACCAATTGATAATAAGCACGTACGACTTTGTTTATAAGATTATAAAAAATTTATATGGATAATAAAAAAATATATTGACATTTAATCCAAAATTGCATATACTATGCTTAGAATCATAAAACACATCTGTGTTTTAGTAAGGGCGGCGTTGCGACGGCGCTCTATTTTTTTATTTATAGCAGAATTGTACATAGTCAGCAGAAGGCAGAACGAGACTTTTTCCGTTCAGTCGGATTTCTTAGCAGCCAATTGTTGCTGCAGCTCGCGGATCAGGGCGTCCTTCTCTTTTAGAGCAGTGTCCTTCTCCTTTAGAGCTATGTTTTTCTCTTTTAGAGCAGCATCCTTCTTTTTTAGAACTGTCTCCTTTTCTTTTATCTCCCGTCTCAGCCGCTTAATAATCGATTCATTCGTCCGGTTAATGCTCCCTGCGATATCCTCATTTTCTAACATTTCTGTAATCATATTCATCAGCCCCTCACGGTCTTTTGACGATATTATTTATAATATTAGTATAACACGTTCGTACACATTTTGAAAAGACTTATTTTTCTTTAGGAAGGTTTCCATCTTATCCGTGTCCTGTATCGTCAGAAACTCCAGCCATGTGTCGATTTTCTCACCGATGCGCGGTTTTTCTTCTTTGAATACATCCAGACATATGTAAGCATAGTACCGCAAATGGATCCGTCCTCGAACTGTACCACTATGTCCAGCACAATGCCCTTGCTGTAGCTGCTGTAGCGCAGTCCCTCGTTTACTGCCAGATGCCTTACGATTACTATGGATTATAGTAAGAAACATTAAAAAAGTATAAAACTTACATAAAATAAAAAAATCCTGTTAGGTTTTTCCGATTTGAAACGTTTTATATTATAGAGGGGCAAATAATGGGTAAGTGCAGGTAGTGCCGAAAGGCCGGTTCTTGATATCATCCAAACCTCCTGTAGTTTCTTGACTCTTTATAAGAAAACCCTAGAGCTGATGCCCTGAGGTTTACGGTCTGAGTTTACTTGAACTTATAAGGTAGGCTTTATGTCTAAAATAATTAAACTTTACTTTTCCCCGTAATTTGACTC
>CANPZR010000021.1 GCA_947589175.1 uncultured Lachnospiraceae bacterium
TATTTTAACACATCGGAGGCTGTATTTCATCCAATCGTATCAATTTAGTGCGTAAAGTTTTTATTCTTCAAGGCTGACGGGCACAAAAAAAATACACGGGAAAAACACAGGTTTCTCCCGTCGGGCAAGGCTCCCCTGTACAGCTCTACTGAAACTCCAGCGTCTGCGCCTCAATATACAGATCGTAAAATTCCGGGTACGCTTTTTTCAGATGCACGGGACTCCCCTTTTCGTTCAGATAGCAATGCGAGCTGGTTCCCGTGCAGCGCAGCTCGCCCGTGGCGTCGTCCCGGACCTCGTAGGAAATCACCAGCCGGACGCCGTTAAATTTTTCCACCCGCGGATAGATGCGGACCGTCTCTCCGAATCGGGTCATTCCCTGGTACTTGCAGCTCACCGACACCACGGGGCAGATCAGTCCGCGCTCCTCCATCAGACCGTATCCCATGCCCGCCTGGTCGAGAAAATCCACCCTCGCCTCCTCGAACCACCGTATGTAATTTGAGTGGTGGACGATGCCCATCTTGTCCGTCTCGTAATACTGCACTTTGTGTTTATAAGGTATGATTTTCATAAATAATCCCCATTCCGGAGCGTTTACGCGACGGGGCGATGAGAAAGCTGCGTAGCAGTTTCTCATCTGCCATCAAAAACTATTTGTGACGCTCCGGCACAAATAGTCGTGTGAAAAATAAGCTATCAAGCTTATTTTTCACACTAATCCCCATTTCTGAGCGAACTATGTTCACACTGTTTACACTTCCTTATTTTCCTCTATATCGTCCAAAATATCCTGTATGGCAAACCGCGGCCGCCCCTTCGTCTCCAGATAAATTTTGCCGATGTACTCCCCGATGATTCCGATGGCGAGAAGCTGCAGGCCGCCGAGCGCCCAGACAGACACCATCAGGCTGCTCCATCCGAGCACCGTGTCCCCCATAAAATAACGCGCGACCGAGTAAATCAGAATCGCCAGGCTGGCGATAAAAATAATCATCCCCAGGGAGACAATGAGCCGGATGGGCTTTATGCTGAACGACGTGATTCCGTCAAAGGCAAAGGACAGCATTTTTTTCAGCGGGTACTTGCTCTCCCCGGCAAACCGCTCCTGCCTCTCGTAGTAGACGTTGTCCGCGGGATATCCGATCAGAGGGACGATGCCCCGCAAAAAGAGGTTGACCTCTTTATAATTTTCCAACTGCGCGAGGACCCGCCTGCTCATGAGCCGGTAATCCGCGTGGTTGAATACAATGTCCACACCCATCCACTGCATGAGCTTGTAAAACCCTTCCGCCGTAAATTTTTTGAAAAATGTATCCTTCTTCCGGCTGCTGCGCACCCCGTAGACCACGTCGATTCCGTCGTTAAAGCGGTCCACCATCTCGTCGATGGCGCCTATGTCGTCCTGTAAATCCGCGTCCATCGAAATCGCGGCGTCGCAGTGGTCCTTCGCGTACATCAGCCCCGCCAGCACCGCGTTCTGGTGCCCTCTGTTGCGGGACAGATTGAGCCCGCTCACGCAGTCGTACTCGGTGTGAAGCCTCTCTATGATCGGCCACGTCTGGTCCTTCGAGCCGTCGTTGACATATAAAATCCGGCTCCGCCCGCTGATTTTCCCCTGCTCCATCAGGGCGTGGAGCTTCGGCGCCAGCTGTCTGGTCGTCTCATCCAGAACGGCCTCCTCGTTGTAGCATGGTATCACCATGTAAAGCACTGTTGTGTTCATTTTCAACCTAGCCCTCATTTCCAAAAAATATTCTCTATCTCCGCGCGCCCTCCCTTTTCGGGCGGCTCACGGCGTCCCGGAGATCTAGTTCCTCCATGCGGATATCGATCCCCCGGGTGTGGATGCCGAACCGGGCTCTCTCCCAGTGGGGCGGAATATCTATGGCGAACCCGCAATAGCTGTAATCCCGCAGCTTATCTCCCAGGATATACAGCTCCTTGTGGCACGGATAGCGCCGGGCCCGGATCCGCTGTCCGTCATGTTCCGCGAAAATATAATCCGTCTCCCTCATCTGGTAGAGAGGCGTGTCAAACCTCCCCCACAGCATCCCCGCGAGTTTCTTTGAGTCCTTTTTCCGGAGCCTCCGAATCAGCTTCACATTTCTCTGGGAGAGGCGGCCCATCTCGAACCCGTGCAGGGTAAAGACGCAGTCGTCCTCCGTGTAAATCTGCTTCGCCCGGACCGGGCGCCCCTGCCGCAGAGACAGCATCTCCTCCACGATGGGAAGGGACGTGGGAATCCTCACGATAATCTCCGGCCGGATCTTGCGGAGAATCTTGCGGACGTGCCGCCGGAACGCGCTCATCTGCTCCGGCGACATCATCTCCTCCAGGATGCCGCTCTTGCTTTTCATCATAAACAGACGCATGTGATACGCCACCACATACTGGACATAGGGGAGGATTTTCCCCTTGCGCGTCCGGCAGTAGCGCATGAGCCCCAGATAGCCCTCTCTCAAAAAGGCTGAATACCGGTCCGGGTCCCGCCAGGAACGGTCCACCAGGGAAGTCGCGTCCTTTCTTTTCCGGTAATAGTACACCGCGCCCCGCGCCAGGCCGTATTTCCTCTGCTGCAAAATCACCTGATTGACGGCCAGCGCGTCCTCCCAGTAGCGCATATTTTCATTAAAATGAATCCTGTGCATGGCGTCTCTCCGCAGAAAAACGCCGCCGATATAATACTGGGGAAACCGGTAGTCCTTCTGGATATCCACCACCTCGCGCTCAAGAAACCGCCCGTTCAGCTTGCTCGGCGCGTTCTGCGCCCCGAAATAGTGAATCTCCGACACCGCGATATTGACGTCCGGATACCGGTCCATAAAATCCGCCACCCGCTCCAGCGCATCCTCCTTCAGACGGTCGTCGGAATCCATAAATCCCACGATCATGTCCGGCCTCAGGCTGGGGTGATGGAGCGCGTAATTTCTTGCGAAAGAAACGCCGTGGTTCCTCTCAAAACGCGTCACGAGGATGTTGTCCGGATATCTCCTCCGGTACGCCTCGCAGATCTGGTACGACCCGTCCCCGCTGGCGTCGTCCACCAGGTGGAGCATGACGTGCTTCTCAAAGGACAGGCTCTGATTCAAAAGGCTCCCCACCGCTTCGTCCAAATATTTCTCCGTGTTGTAAACCGGCATTATGATATACAACATTAGATCTCCCTCCCTGTCGCGTCGCGTATATGCGACGCGGGGCGATGAGAAAGCTGCGTTCGCAGTTTCTCATCTGCCATCCATAGCGAACTGCGTTCGCTTTACAATTTGTGCCGTCCCGGCACAAATTGCCGTGTGAAAAATAAGCTATCAAGCTTATTTTTCACACTCTTTCCCCGAAACATTTACGCTATTTTTCCCACAGCATGATCGTCTTACCGAAGGATTTCTGGATATCCGCCTCAAACGCGCGCTTCATATCGTCGATGGAGCGGATGGGCACCACCGCGCCCACGATATTGGACAGGTAATTAATCACCTCCGGGTGGGACTGGTACATTTGCACCGTCTTTTCAAAATCCTTTTTCCCGCTGCGGCTGCTGCCGAAAATACGCAGCCCCTTCTCCAACACCATCCGGGTATTGATCGGCACCGGGTACTCCGAGACGCCCATGATGGATATGGTTCCCTCCGGCGCGATCCGCTCGATAATCTGGTCAATGGCCTTGCCGGATCCCGCTCCCCCCACGCACTCAAACGCGTGATCCACATGGACGCCGTCGGGAATATGCGCCACGTTGCAGGTGGCGTCCGCAAAGGTAAAATCCGACAGCTTATCCCGGCTGACGCCGAAGATGTACAGTTTCGACGCCGGAAACATCATTTTGAAAAAAAGCGCCGTGATATAGCCTAAGTTGCCATCCCCCCAGATTCCCACGGCGTCCCTTCTCCCGTGGGCGATCCCATCAAACCGGGACAGGGCGTGGACGCTGACGCTGACGATCTCCGTAAACGCCGCCACATAGGGGTCGATGTCCTCCGGCAGCGCCACCAGGCGGTCCGGGAGGATCTGCACATACTCCTGCATAAAGCCGTCGAAGCCGCTGGCGCGGAACCGGCTGGAGCGCAGATAATTCTCCGCGATAAACGCGTCCTCCTCCATGGGGGTGTTGGGAATCATCACCACCAGATTCCCCGGCGCGTATTTCCCGGACGGATCCCGGACCACCCGCCCGATGGCCTCGTGAATCAGGGCCATCGGAAGTTTTTCCTGCAGCACATGAGCCTCCCGCAGTCCCTGATAATACCGCTGGTCCGCGTTGCAGATCGACAGGTGGGTGGGCCGCACGATGGCCTGACGGCCCTGCAGCCCTATATTCTGGTAGGTCACCTCGAACTTTCGGGGAGCCACCAGCTGGTATACGGTATTTAACATAGATTACTCCTCCAGACGGTCCTCGTTAATCAGCGTCTCCGCCACCCGCAGGTCGTAGGGATAGGTAATCTTGATATTGGATACCTCCCCCTCCACCAGATACACCTTTTCGCCCTTCATCACGAAAATCTTGGCGGCGTCCGTCAAAATCTGCTTTTCCTCCTCCGTCAGCGACTCGTACAGGGACTTCAGCTTTTTCAGGCGGAAGGTCTGGGGCGTCTGCCCCTGGTACATCTTGCGCCGGTCCGGAACCGAAGAAATAATCTGGTTGTCATCGCTCTGGACGATGGTGTCCGTGGCGGGAACCGCCGTGTCGCAGGCCCCGTACAGCTTTGCGTATTTGATATTTTCCTCGATGATGCGGTGGGTCACAAAGGGCCTCACCGAATCGTGGGTCACGAGAATTGTCTCGTCGTCCACCTCGTACTCGCTCTCGATCTGGCGGATGGCGTTCATGATCGTCTCGTTCCGCGTATTTCCTCCGCTCACCACCGAGATGTGGTCCGTGTCGCCGATATAGCGGCGGATCAGATTTTTCGTGTGGCTGATCCACTGCTCCGGGCACAGCACATACAGCCGCTCAAATTCATCATTGATATAAAATTTCTCGATCGTGTGTATGATAATCGGCTTGTCCGCTATGTTCAGATATTGCTTGGGCTTCTCCACGCTCCCCATGCGGCTCCCAATGCCGCCGGCTAAAATCACTCCAAAAACCATCTCTCTCCTCCATTCCGGCCTTTCGACGCCTTAATTATCTCTCTATTTTACTACACTTTCGCCTCAATGAAAATAGCTTTTTCACTTTTTGTAGACGATTCAAAATAACAAGTTATTTATAGCAAAATAATTATAGTAAATTACTTAAATAGCTCCTTCAGCGTCTCGTAGGGGCTCCGAAGCTCCTCATAACAGAAATCCCGGTGAAACCGCCGCTGCTCCCCGGAAAAATCCTCCGGCGCCTCCATGGCCCTCGCGAGCGCCGGAAAGTCCGGCAGATACATCCCCGGATAGTGCCGCCTCATAAATGTCTCGAAATGATTTCCGCGGAAAGCGGCGCAGTAGACCGGTTTTTTTCTCGATGCAAAACAGGCGGCCAGCCGTCCGCTGTTGGTGACAAGGACGTCCGCCGCGTAGAGGAAATCCGTCCGCTGCAAGACGCGGTCCGCAAAGCCGAAACAGGAGCGGAACGAAGCGTCCAGCTCCCCCGCCTTCTCCCGGATTTCCGGGGCGTTGGTCATGACAAACCACTCCCCCGCAAGCTGTCCGAGCAGCCGCCTTGGCTGAAACCCGGCGAGAAGGGGACTCTCCGAAGCCCCGCCCCCGCCGGTCACGATGGCCAGCAGCTTTTTCCCGCGAATCCCCGGAAAATAGAATGCCAGTTTCTCCCGCACGGCCCGCCTCGCGGGCTCCCGGCAGATGTCCCAGGCCAGGGGAAGGCTGAGGCCGGAGAGCATCCGGATTCCCTCCAAATCGTAGCATTTTCCCAGGACGCGCTCCGCGAACGGCGAGCCGGGGAGAATATGGGTAAAATGACGGAGGGCCTTTTTCCTGCCGTCCCTTTTTCTCCGGGAGAGAGCCGCCCGGAACTGGTACTCGCAGGGGGCCGCCATCAGAAGCCTCACGCCGCGGCCGTACTTTTCCACCGCTCCCGCCAGGGACAGATCCGCGCACAGAATGTGATCCGCCCCCTGGCAGAACTGCTCCCTGGCCAGGGCGATTCCCCGGCGCGCGGGAGGCCCCGCCGCCCTCTCATGGTTCAAAAAGAACCGGTACGCCGGGCCTCCCTCTCCCGCGCGGTCCGTGAGAAAATTCTGCGCCAGCTTTAAATCGGCGTAAAAGCCCCCGCCGCGGCTGCTCAAAAAAGTCAGGCTCCTACTCTCTCCCATTGGCCTCTCCCTCCCTATACGCGTTGATCATCCCGGCGATTCTCTCGCTGCTGTGCCCATCGCAGGCCGACATATAATCCTCCGCGAACCGCCTCGCCCGCTCCGAGAGCCCCCGCTCCTTTGCCGACCGGATAAAGCGGGTCAGTTCCTCCTGCGTCTCGTACACCTCTCCCGGCAAATCGTCCGGATAATTCAGGTAAAATCCCCGGCTGTAACCGGCCCGGTCATAGCAGTAAAACGCCATGGGCTTTTGCAGCAGGGCATACTCAAAAATCACCGAGGAGTAGTCCGTGATCAACACATCCGAAATGGGCATGAGCTCGCCGGTGGAAAACTCCCGCACCTCGCGGATATTCCCGTACTCTCCCCGCACAACGCGGTTTTTCACTACCGGGTGCGGGCACACCAGAAACATCTGATCGGGCAGAAGTTCCTGAGCGAGCCGGTCAAAATCAAGCGCCGGGCAGAACCGCGAGCGGTCTCCCCCCTCGTCCCGGAACGTGGGCGCGTAGAGAATCAGGCTCCTGCCCCTCCACTCCGGGTGTCTCGCGTAGATTTTCTCCCTGTTTTTCCGGAGCCACTCCCCGTCAAAAAATCGGTCCGTCCGGGGACACCCCAACGCCATCACCCGGTCCAGGCGGATGTTGAAGGCGTCCGCGTAAATCGGCCGGACCCGCTGGCCGCTGACCGTCATGACGCTGTACTGGGCGTGGGTGGCGTTGTCCAGAAAAACCGACAGATTGGTCCCCCGCTGGCCGAATTTTTTAAACGCGCCGCAGGCGTGCCACAGCTGGACCACCCGCTGTTCTTCCCGCAGCGGAAAATACCGCAGATATTTCACATAGTCGTCGGTGACAATCACCTTGCTGGTGCAGAGGTGATACGACATCCGCAGCTCGGTAAACAGGCTGTGGGGAAGCATGCGGGCGCACACGATTTTTTTCCCCTTTACATAGGGATAGAGGGCCTTGGCGTTTCCCTCCAGCGCCCCATTCTTCCGGATTGTCACAAAGAGGACCTGATCCTTTAGCGGCCTCCTCCGCATCAGGGAGAGCGCCTTTTTCAAAATTCGGTGTGAAAATGTGCCCCCCGGCGGGCCGGGCAGCTTGGGCAGCGCCTCCTTTAAATCCGGCGCGAGTTCGGGACGGGAGAGGTCCGCCGGACCCTCTTTTCCGCAGACCCGGATAAACGGAAGCGTGTCTTTTGTCCCCACAAATTCCGGGAAATTTTCCTCCCGGTTCTCATAGAACACAACGCCGTCGTTCATAAAGGGATAGTATCCCTTCTCGTACAAAATCCCCAGATGGTCCCTCAGGTGGCGGCTCCGGTCCAGAGAAAATTTCCGGAGAAATTCCACGCGGAAAAACTTATTGGCCAGCGTGTGATCCAGGGCGAGAAACGGATTTTTTTCGTACCCCGTTTTCAGGGAATCTAACGCCATGCGGTTCAGGAGGACCGGCTGCATTTCCCCGTAATCGCGGTGATAGATCAGCTCAATGATAAAATCCCCCGGCAGCTTTAAAAAATTTTTCAGCTCATATTTGAAGGCGTTGCCCGCGTAGGAAACGCGCGGGTCCCCAAAGGCGATATAGGGAGTCTCCGCGCGGTCCAACGCCCGGTAGAACAGCTCTCTCTCGGAGGACGCCGCCTCAAAGCGGACATTTCCCCGCATCATGTTATTCGCGAGCACATCCTCTCTCATGTGCACCGGCACGACAATGACAAGCAGGGCCAGATTCTGGGCGAGCAGGCTCCCAAGCGCCCGCCGAAAGTCCTCCTGCCCCGGCTCCCCGTACAAAACGGCCGTGAAACGGGCCTGACGGAGCGCCTCCGCCCGGCCGCGGGGGAGCCGCTCCAGGGAAAATTCCGGGTGGTCGTTCTGGAGAAGCGAGATGTCTTTCATGTCCAGAGTAGCCAGCTTCTCCTCGATCTCGTCCGCCAGGAGAGATACCGTCTCCTCCTCCATCCCCCAAAATCGGGCGTAGAACTGATTTAACAGGATATGGATTTCCTTTCGGATCAGCTCGTTTCTGTATCCGCGGATGTCCACCGAAAAATCCCTTCGAAAGCTCTCCATCATGGACGCCTCGATCCGGCGGTGGGCCTCTATATAATCCCGGATTTTTTCGGGGGACGGGGAGGCCGTTATCGAGGCGTTTTCCCCGCCGCCTGCCCGCCTGTAGTGAAAGACCACCTTGTCAAGCCCCGTGATTCTCCTGCAGCGATAGACGTACTCCATCAAAAAAGCCCCGTCCTCTGAGTAAGAGACGGGGGGAAAGCACAGGGAAAATGCCTCGATGATCTCCCGCCGGAACAATTTGTTGCAGAGAGAAAATGTCCACAGAATCCGGGGATCGTATTTGCCGATTTTTTTCTCCCTCACCAGACAATCGAGCTCATGGACCGGATAGGCGCGAAAGCGGTCGAAAATATCATACCGGGCAATGACCAGATCCGCCTTTCGCTCCGCCGCCCGGCCGCAGAGCGCGTCCAGGGCGTCCGGCTCCAGGATGTCGTCCGCGTCGAAAAAATAGACGTACTCCCCCGACGCCGCGGCAAGTCCTGTGTTCCTCGCCGCGGAAGGGCCCTTATTTTCCTGGCGGATCACCCGCAGCGCCGGATAGTTTCTCCCGTACTCCGCGAGGATTTCCCCGGTGCCGTCCGCCGACCCGTCGTCCACGACAATCACCTCGTAGTCCTTCATGGACTGGCAAAACAGGCTGTCCAGAGTCTCCCTCAGATATTTTTCCGCGTTATAGGCGGCCACAATAACTGAAACCTTCATGATAATCCTCATGCCTCCCGGTCCCGATCGGAGTCGCCGCCCTCAATTATTTCATCGATCAGATAAATGGGCCTGTCTTTAATTTCCGTAAACAGAATGGCTATATACTCCCCGATCACCCCTACTACCACCATCAGGACAGCGAACATAAAGCTCATAAACACAATAATCGTCGAATATCCGGGCGGCACGTTGAACAGCACCTTATTGATAATGGTGTAGATCATCAGCGCCACGCCAAATAACGCCGTCACGCTTCCCGTATAAATTCCCAGCTTCAAGGGCATGTCCGAAAAGCTGAACAGCGTGTGCAGCGAAAACTCCCACAGCTTTTTTATGCTGTACTTGCTCTCGCCCGCCACCCGTCCGGCGGCCTCGTACTCGATCGTGACCCGCCGAAAGCCCACATTCTGGATAAAACCGCGCAGAAACCGGATTTTCTCCCGGTACTCCCGCCTCATGATCTGCACGACCTTTTCGTCGATTCCGAAAAAATCCGAGGCGTTGTTCTCAAATTTCACGGGGGACATCCAGTTCAGAACCCGGTAAAACGCGCCCGACGTAATTCTTTTAATCAGACCGGCGTCCTCATTTTTCGTGCGCACCATATTTACGATCTGGTATCCCTCCCCATCGATGGCCTCAATAATTTTCGGAATGTATTCCGGCGGATGCTGGAGATCGGCGTCCATGCATATCACCGCGTTCCCTCTTGAGTGGTCGATGCCCGCCGTCATAGCCGCTTCATGGCCAAAATTGCGGCTGAAGCTGACCACCCGCACCTTTTCATTTTCCCGCGCGAGCTGTCTCAGTACGGACAGGCTTTTGTCCGTGCTCCCATCGTTGACAAATAGCAATTCATAGTCCCATGCAAGGCTCTCCAGCACCGTTCTGATCTTCTGATAGAACAGTTCAAGCGCCATTTCTTCATTGTATACCGATACAACTATAGATATTTTTTTCATACTGCGTAGTCCTCATACCTGGCTTTTTTATTATCAGCAATCCTTGTAATATTATACGGATTTTCTCTGTGACGTCCCCTGCGGCCGCGCGGCTCACGGTTCTGTGTACTCCCACACAGCCTTTAACTGAACGTCCTCCGGAATTCCGTAAAACAGCTTATACCGCTCCCCCCAGGGCTCCTCTGTGGGAGTGGGAACCCATATATAGGATTCATAGGGCAGATGGAGAATTTCAATTTCCCGCTTCCCCTGCTCCAGCTCCTTTTGAATATGCGCCAGGCGATCCCGCTCCGCCTGCCGCACGGATGTAAATATGCTCAGATAAAACAGCAAGCCCACGCCCGCCACCGCCGTACAGGCAGAGGCAAACGCGCGGCCGCCCATCCACGCCCGGACACGCCCCGGCAGATGACGGCACAGCTCCGCCAAAAATCCGATAAACATGACATAAGTAATGAAAAAGCAGCGGCTTCCTATGGGCGTCACGACTAACAGAGGCGCGGTCAGACAGAAAATGCTGCCCGTCCAGAAAAACATCTTCCACAGACAGTATTTCTGCCTGCCGAACCAGAGCGCGAAGGCCGCCAGCGACAAGACCGCGAGCGCCGTAGCCGCTCCCTCCGCGTACATAAAGCCCTCTGTCTTTGCGCCCGTCTGAATCCCGAAGCTGGAAAAAACAGCGAACACGCAATACAGGATATAATAGCCCAGACAGATTCGGACCATGCGCGATTTTTTCTCCACCTGCCGGTACAAAAGGACGCAGGCCGCCGCCATGGCAATATTCAGCCAGACATTATTCAGAAAAAATTCCTCATATATCACATTCAAAAAGTTTTCCTTCATCGTCGCGAGCACGCCGTCTCCCGCCATGCTGCGATAGTCGTCCCCCTGTTCGGCGATCACATGATAGGCCGAATTGGAAAACATGTACACAGCGCCCGACAGAGCGCCGGCGAGATAGGCGACATGCTGCGCGGCCGCCTTTCTGTACACGATACAGCAGTACACGATGACGCCTGCGCCCAGCACCACATTGTAAATGGTGACCGGCTCCATGATCAGGGAACCGGCAGCGCCCAGCACAAACAGCGGCGCGCAGTGCCAGATTCTCCGCGTCATCTCCCCCTTTTCAAGCAGGGGATATACATACGCCACATAGATCAGTGTCAAAAAGGCGGAGACTGCGTAGTTGGAAAATCCCGCCGTCCACACGACCGCCTGCCGAAACACCAATTTGGGCGTCAGGATCAAAAACAGGCCCCCCAGATAAAACGCCCATTTCCCGCCCCCGATTTTTTCTATACAGACCAAAATCCCCGTGAGGCAGACGGACATGATCAGCGCCTTTGCCAGATTCGACCGGGTCATGACCAGAACGAACAGATTTCCCACATACCGCCCGTTGTACATTTCGAACCAGCTATGAAGCCTCTCCGCCCCGATCCGGCTTCCCCACGCCCAGTCGTCTCCCGAATAGGGAAAAAACCAGGCAAGAACAAACAGCGCCAGAAAACAGATCAGAACCCTCACCCACGCCCTGTCCTTTCTTTTCATCCCGAAACTTCCTTTCTCGTTTTAAACGCTATCCTCCAATGCCTGCAAGAGCTTATTCTTCGGCACTTTTTTCACGAACAGGTCCCCGAAGGCGAACCAGAAGGCGAACGCCGGGAACACCTCGAAGGGGAGGAACAGGCACTCCGCCAGCGTGGCCACCACAAATCCCACCATGACAGCCGGAATCAGAAAGGCGTAGGTTGCGTTCTTCCTCCGGTCCTTCAGATAGAATTTCAGGGAAAATCCCAGGGCCAGCACCGTGATGATGCCGTAAAACAGCATGCCGAACATACCATAAGTATACCCAAATTGCAGCCAGTTATTGTGCGCGTGCGCCTTTTTCTTTCCGTCAATGACTAAAGAGACGTTTTTGTGCCCCTTGTAGTTCAGCTTTTTAGCGTATCCCTTGTAGATGTCAATGCGGCCGCTCGTGAGGGCGTTGAGCCCCTTCGTGTTCTCCAGCACATAGAAAAACCGATCGAGGGCGTTGGTGGGCACCATGGGATCCTCGCCGCTCTCCGCTGGGCTCTCCTCCCGAACATGAGACGTCTCGACCCCCACCGTCTCCGGCACCACCACGTCGTTGGCGCCGCTGAGGTCGGAAATCTTGTTCCCGTCCGCCAGAAACAGCGCCTCCCCCTCAAAGAGAATGGGGTGGCCCACCCATCCGGGGATGTGGACGAGCGCCGTCCGGTACACCGGATAGAGGCAGGCGCAGAAGGCCGCCGCCACCGCCAGGTGAATCAGAAAATTCTTCCATGTCCGGGACTTCCGGCATATGTACGCCCGCAGCGCAAGCCACAGAAGCAGGATACAGCCCGTGGCGATCATGGCGGTCCTTGCCTGGGACATGGCCAGATAAAAGACGGTCAGCGCCAGGCTGATATAGGTAAAAAGGCTGCGCCTGCACGCCCGCCCCGTCTCGACCATCCAGTCCAAATCCGACATGTAGACGGCAAATATAATATATAAATAGAGCGAAAATGTGTTGGGATTGGTAAAAATTCCCGCGTATCTCCCCCCCGCGTACAGAGGGCGGAACAAAAAAGAGACGACCGCCATCATCCAGAACGAGATCTTGACGGCGTCCTTAAAACATTTCCACAACAGATCCTTCCGCGTGTGGTTCTGCCACACAAAAAATACACAGGTAAAGATAAAGGCCAGTATGATTCCCAGCCCACAGACCTTTTTGGGCACCAGAATGTCCGACACGGTAAAGGCGATGCACATGCCGAACCAGGCGATCCACATGGAGCGCCGCCAGTGGACGCGCACCAGCGAGCGGTCCAGGGAAAATATGGCGATCAGCAGCATCAGAAAAACACCGCACACCGTGTTGTAAAAATAGCTCTCCCGGTGGAGTATGTAGCGGACAATGCAAAAAAGCACCAGATCCGCCATAAAGCATCCGGTGATGACCCGGTATTTAATCTTGTCGCTGATCCGGCCCATGATCGGGATCCAGGGGCCTAAAAGGCTGATAAATAAATCCTGTAACTTGCCAATCACGCTTTTTCCTCCCATTTCCTCCCTCAGCTTCGAAGGACGGCCCCCACCGTCTGGACCATGAGGCGCAGATCCTCCGCTATGGAAAATTTCATCATGTATTCCAGATTGTACTTCATCTTCTCCGGCAGCACCGCCTCCACATACACGGCGTCCACGTCCATGGCCGCCGTCAGCAGCTTCTCCTCATCCTTGTACTCGATGCTGGCCCGGGAGGTGACCCCCGCGGGCATGAGCAGCGTCGCCATCATCTCCGGCGTGTACCGCTCCACATAGCGGGGCACCTCCGGCCTCGTTCCCACAATGCTCATATCCCCTTTCAGGATATTGATTAGCTGGGGCAGTTCGTCGAGCCGCACCTTTCTCAGAAAACGCCCGACCTTTGTCACTCTCGCGTCGTCCTTCACCGTGACCAGGCTCCCGGTCCTTCCGGCGTCCGCCGTCATCGTGCGGAACTTGATAATGCGAAAATGCCTGCCGTATGTGGTCACCCGGTCCTGGCAGAAAAATACGCCCCCGCGGGACGTCGTCCCCACCAGAATACCGATGATGAACATGAACGGCAGCAGTACCAGAAACAGAACGGCGGAGACCGCCACGTCAAACACCCGCTTTACCGCCAGGGCGGCGCGGTGCCGGCAGAGGTAGTCATAGTAGGGCCTCACGGCCTCCGTGCGCATATTTTCCGGCAGCTCCTCCCACCTTTTCATGGCGCCAGCACCTCCTCCAGGCGCCGCAGCACATAGTCAACATCCTCGTCCGAGAGCCGGGTATGTAACGGCAGGGTGATCTCGTTCTGGAACATCGCGCGCGCGTTGGGAAAATCGTCGATGGAAAATCCCATGTTCTTATACGCCGTCAGAAGGGGCAGCGGCTTGTAGTGCACGTTCACCGCCACGCCCCGCTCCGCCATGTCTGTAATAATCTGATTTCGCTCCGCCTCACCGGCGCCTAAGACCCGCATGAGGAACAGGTGTCCGCTGGAGGCCCAATCATCGCCGTAATGGCGCAGGCTGACGAGCCGGTACCGGCTCTGCGCACGGTTGATCCGCGCCAGCCCCTCCTCGTAGCGCTCCACGATCTCCCGCCTCCTTGCCAGCATTCCGCTGTAGCGGGAAAACTGCGCGAGCCCGATCGCCGCCATGATATCCGTCATGTTGCACTTGTAGGCGGGGTAGAGAATGTCGTACTCCCAGGCCCCCGCCCTCGTCTTGGCCAGAGCGTCCTTGGACTGCCCGTGCAGGGACAAGAGCATGTACTCCCGGTAAATCTCCTCCGAGTCCACGCCGGGCAGCTCCCGCCAGGTCACCGCGCCTCCCTCGGCCGTGGTGAGATTTTTCACGGCATGAAAAGAAAACGTCGTAAAATCCGCCGCCTCGCCGCTCTTTTTGCCGGCTCTTTTCGCCCCGAAGCCGTGGGCGGAGTCCGCCATAATGAGGATTCTCCCCAGCGCCTTCTGATAGGGGTTGTCTCCGGGCGCAAAGCGGTCTCTCGCCTCCTCGGCAATCCGCCGTATCTTTTCGTAATCGCACATCACTCCGGCGATATCCACCGGCACAATGGCCTTGGTCGCGGGCGTAATGGCCCGCGCCACCGCCTCGTAGTCCATCTCGTAGGAATCCTCCGCCACATCCACGAGCACCGGCCTCGCGCCGGTGTGGCAGATCGCGCTCGCGGTGGCCGTATAGGTGTACGCCGACGTGATCACCTCGTCCCCCGGCCCGATGCCGAACAGCCGCAGGGTCATCTCCATACAGGCCGTGGAGGAATTGAGGCAGACCGCCTTCTTCGTGTGGCAGTAGGACGCGATCCGCTCCTCAAACAGCTTCGTCTTAGGTCCCGTAGTAATCCACCCGGAGCGTAGCGTGTCCGCCACCTCCTGAATCTCCTCCTCCGAGATGTCCGGGGGCGAAAAAGGTATATTTCTCACTGCGTCATACTCATTCTTCACTCTATTTCCCTCACAATCGCTTTCAGTAACGCAAACGACCGCGTAAAGCGGCCGTTGCGTGTTATTTCATCATTAATAGGGCGGCAGCGTCGCGTGTTCCGCCTCACCTTTTTTGGAGACGCCGCTCTTGCCCGAATTCTTATCTTTATTGGAATTGCTGCCTGAGGTGGTACTGCCATCTGGAGTGGCGCTGCCGCCTGGGGCGGCAGTGCTCTCCCCGCCGATGCCGCCGGTTCCGCCAAGGATGCCTGTGCTGCCAAAAGCGCCGGTGCCGCTGCCACTTGGGGTGGCAGTGCTATCCGAGCTATCTGTTTCGGAGTCACCTTCCGTATCATCCTCAATATCCTCCGGCGTCTCCTCCATGACCCGTTTTATCTTTTTAATTATCTTCTTAACCGACGCGTCATTGTAATAGCAGACCCACAGCTTGCTGGAACGCCAGGAGTAGGTCCACTCCATACCATCCCCCGAGCTTGCCGCGTTGGCGTAGGAGATTTTCCACTGCGCCATGTCGCTCAGCTGCATGTTGCACAGAGACGTGATTTTCTTTGTTGACATGCTGGTCTCAAACATTCCCTTGGACGCCTTAAGCAGCTTCGGGAATTTCTTCAGCACATTGGGAGACATCACCTTGTTCAGAATCGCCTCGATCATGTGCTGGTGGTTCCGCCCTCTCTGGTAGTCCCCATTGTCAAAGTGGTGACGCTCCCTGCAGAACGCCAGCGCCTTCTTGCCGTTCACCTTGTTGTAGCCCTTCTTGAAGCTGTAGTGGGTACCGGCGCCGTTGGGTCCCCAGTCGGATATGAAGTCGTAGTCGGAGTAGACCTCCACCCCGCCCAGAAGATCCACGATCTTCTTCACGCTGGTGAAGTTCACCCGCACATAGTAATCAATGTCTATCCCCTCGTATATCTTCTCCAGCGTGCCTATGGAGACGTCCACGCCGTACAGGCCGGCGTGGGTCAGCTTATCCCGCGCGCCGCCGGAGACATCCTTTCCCTTGGGCCCGTACAGCGGCACAAAATAGTCTCTCGGCGTGGAGGTGAGAAGCACCTTCTTCGTCACCGGGTTCACCGTGGCAATGACATTTACGTCGCTCCGGCTGGTCTGGGAGATGTCCCCGTACACGTCAATGCCGCTGATATACACGTTAAACGGCTTGGTGGTCACGTCCGTGTCCTCGTACTCCTTCACATCCTCGACCACCGTCTCGATCTGGTGCTTGGTCAGCTCTCTCGTGTCGTCCCCGAACGTCTTGTACTGCTCCTCTACGAGCTTGAGGAACGCCTCGTTCATCACGGCCACCTGAATCTCCTTGGCGTACAGGGCGTCCGCCAAGGACGCGCAGTCCTCGAACTCCGTCACCTTCAGATCCTGTCCCGCCAGACTCTTGGCATCCGTCATGGCCTTGTCCGTGTTCTCCCGGTCCTGCACTCCCAAAATGCCGAACGTGTAATCCCTGGCGTCCGGTATGCTCTGCGCCTTGTCATCCTTCAGCACATAGAAGGAAATGATGTCGACCTTTGTCTCGGCGCCGCCGATTTCATCCATCGCCGCGTAGGTGTCAAACATATAATAGCTGCCGCCGATGTAAAAGGCGCAGAAAAAAACGCACAGAATACGGCCTATGACGTAACTCGATTTCGTCATCTGCGTCAGGAACTGAAACGCCATCAGAACCGCGCAGACAACCGCCAGGACCGCCACGTACTTGTTCGGAATAAACTCTACATACAGCGCCATTCCGCACAGCAAAATAGAAACGACAAGCTGTATTCCCAAAAACACAAAACTCAGTTTTCTGCTTACCAGTGTTTTCATCTCAACCTCCGTATTTTAAACTTTATTTGTCCCTATTAGACATGGGCCGCTTTCTTGATATCACATATTTCCTGATATCACATATTTCCGCGCTCTCATCACAGATTTTCGCGCTCCCGGCCCTCGATATCCCATTATATATTATTTTATGCCAAAAATCAATTTCAAAAGTCGATTTATGGCGCCTTTGTCCAAAAATTCATAATTTTGCCTTATAAATGCCTCCAAACGGTCTCTGTAAGCAAAATCCTGTCCCCAGAGCCGCTCCAGCTCCCGCTGGCTTCTCACCACGGGTCCGGGCACCGTCTCCTCGTAGGGCTCATAAAAGC
>CANPZR010000022.1 GCA_947589175.1 uncultured Lachnospiraceae bacterium
CTGCCTCCCGGCTGCTGTGTAGTCTCTCCTGGCGTTGTTGCCCCGCTGTCTCCCGGTGTTATCGATCCGCTTCCGCCCGGCGTTGTTGACCCACTATCTCCCGGCGTTGTCGATCCGCTGTCTCCCGGCACAGATGCAGGCGAAGTCACTTCCGGCGCCTCAGTCGGTGCCTGAGACGGTGTTTCCACGGGTGTCCCCGTTGCGGTCTCCGTTGGCGTCTCTGTCGCGGTCGCCGTATCTGTCGGAGCTCCAGTCGCTGTCACATCGTCTCCCGATGCGGTTTCGCCGGGTACTTCTGTTGGTTTATTTGTAGACGTTGTCTTATTATTATCCGTTTTCTTCGCCTTTACTGTCACGGTGCATTTATACTTCTTTTTACCCACTTTGGCCTGCACTTTTGCCTTGCCGGCCTTTTTGCCTACAACTGTCACGCTTTTCTTCTTTTTGTTCTTTAAGGAGACGCATTTCTTGCCGGACACGACCGACCACGTCACCTTTTTCGTGTTGTTTTTCAATTGTAGTTTCTTGGATTTTCCTACCTTCACTTCCAATTTCTTTGGACTCAAAGAAATTTTCTTTGCCGCGTCAGCCGAAGCAGGCATACTGGCAATAATCATCGCCGCTGCCGCTACGACCGCCGTAGCCTTCTTTGCCATGGTCCTTCCGACCATGCTCTTTGTAGCGTTCTTCATTCTGTTTCCTCCTCGCTTTTTACTGCCTTCCGGCAAAACAACTGTTTCCCAAAAAAGATAGCGCCCGGATCATCAAGCCCTGTATCTTTAATTGGGAAATCAAGAACGAGGTGCCGGTATGCGTCCACACCAACACCTCGTATATACACAAAGAGGCCACAGATACCCATCCGCTCGCTCACAATGTAAAATGGAGTTGCCAACAAAACACAATTCCAGTATAATAACATTGTGTGTATCGCAGATTTATTCTGTATTGTGTGGTAGGCGTGATACCATCCAGTGCCCGGTACTGTTGCCGCAGTGCCGGGTGGTACACCATAACTGTCCTTGATTTCCACTAATTACTATCTTACCATATGTAGGAATATTTGACAAGTTCCGTTTTGACAAAATAAGCCAATGGAATCACAAGGCAAAAGCGGCCGCCAACAAGCAGGCCGCCGCATATTTTCTCGCCAATTTTTTTCTAGGCCAATTTTTTTGGCCAATTTTTTTGGACTCGGAAACTATTGACATAAGTTCTGCTTTTGTGTACAATAATATCAAAGAGCAGAGATGCTCCGTAAAATAGTGTTCGCTTCCTGATATGCGGCTTATAAATGTTCAGGACTGCAAATAGTGTTCGCTCCCCGATATGCGGCTTATAAATGTTCGGGATTAAAATGTTTGTAAAGCCCTGTCGCAAGATGGGGTTTTACTTTTACAGGAGGTTATTTCAACATGCCCGAAGCGCAATTATACTTTCTTTCGGATCAGTATTACAAGGATTTCCCTGATGATAAGCTAATGAAGAACAAGGATGTTATTGATGGTGTTCCGCATAACCGCCCTTGCTTTTACGCCTTTCCCGATACAAAGAATCCTTCTATTTTATGGATTGTTCCTATATCTTCACGCTATGAAAAATTCAAAAAGATCGAGCAAGATAAAATTGCCAAATATGGAAAATGTAACACCATTCGGTTCGGAACGGTACTTGGCAGAAACACTGCATTTCTGATTCAAAATATGTGTCCTGCAACCGAAAAGTATCTGACTCCTTACATAGATAAAAATAACAGTCCGATCAGAATCGACAACCGTGTAGCAGAAGATGTCGTAAAAAATGCCCACGAAGTTTTGGCATTGGCTAAGCGCGGTGCAAAAGTCGTCTTTCCGGACATATTCAAAATATATTCAGGACTTGAACAACAGCTAAGTGAAATTGGCAATAATCAAAGCCAAAACATTTTAGCTCAGCTAAAAGAGCACAAGGAAGAAATACAGTAAGCTGCTTTCCTGTAACCTCAGGATTTTGATGGAGCAAATTTTTTATCTTTGTCTCATTGGCTATCTCAGTTTCCAGAATGTTATTTAGGGTGTCATTGGCACTCTGAATGACCCCCTGGGTTTTACTGCAAAAATAAGCCAATGGAATCACAAGGCAAAAGCGGCCGCCAACAAGCAGGCCGCCGCATATTTTCAGCATATATTTATCAAATTCTCAGCGAAGCAGGACCATTGGATTCACCGTCTCGTCTTTTTCCTTGACCTGGTAATAGAGATTGGCTCCCTCCATGGAGTAATACTTGGTCGGATCGGCGATTTTACCGATAATCTGTCCCTCAAAGACGGAATCCCCTTTTTTTACGGAAATCCCTTTCAACTGGCCATAGCTGACCGTGTAGCCGTCACCGATATCCATAGTCAGCGTGCGTCCGGTCTCCTCGGAGGTAAATATATCCGTGACTATGCCGTTGGCGCTGGCATGGACGTCCTCGTCCACCTGGGCGGAAATCAGCAGGGCCGGGTTGGTGCGATACTCCGCCAGCGTCTCAAAATAGACTACCTTGTCCGCGCTGTACTCTTTCAGCACATCGCCCTCAATGGGCCACAGAAGGCCCGCTTCCTGATTAAAATGAAGCGCGTTTTTTATTGATTTTCCTGTTGTCTCCACTGCTTTCTTGGTCGGCGCCGGTGTTTTTACCTCGGATTTCACCTTGTCCGCCGACGTCTCTTTCGTCTTTGGCTCCGGCGTAGGGCTCGCCGTCGGCTTGTGGGTCTCCACCGTGGCGATCGGCGTCTCGTCCTCCTCCGGCTCCGCCCCCATCATATGAAAACAGATCGCGCCGAAGGCCACCAGCGCTACAATACCACACAACAGAGAAATATAAAATCCTTTTTCTTTATAAAACATAGCAATTACCACCTCTCTTTTTGTGTAGTATGGCCAAAAAAAGAGGCCGCTATGCGCAGCCTCTTACAAAAATTCAAGATTTCTTATAAATATAGTATTGCTCAAACAGTATTTTTTTAAATACCCGCAATCGGTTCACCGATTATTTTTTCTTTTTGGAATAGGTCTCCACTTTCTTTGCCTTTGCCTCGCCCCGGCCGGAGAACAGATACCACAACGGAGCCGCTACAAAAATCGAGGAATAGCATCCGGAAACGATGCCCACAATCAGCGGAATCGCGAACTGCCTTACGGAGCTTACTCCCAGTATCGCAAGCGCCAGTACCATAATCAAGGTGGTCACGGACGTGTTAATCGAACGTGACAGCGTCTCGGTGATACTCCGGTTGATAATCTCCGCCATGTCCGCGCGGGAGCTTGCCTTCGCGCGGTTCTCACGGATACGGTCGAATACCACGATGGTATCGTTGATGGAGTAACCCACAATCGTCAGCATACAGGCGATGAACGTACTTCCCACCTGGATAAAGGAACTGCCCACCACATACAGGGTGAACACGGCAATTACGTCGTGAATCAGGGCCAGCACCGCGCTACAGCCGGTAGCCAGGTTGCGGAAGCGGATCCAGATATAAATCAGCATGCACAGCGCCGCGATCAAGGTCGCCAAAATGGCGTCGGTTTTCATCTCGCCGCTGACTGTCTCACTGATCGTCTCCGACTCAACCTGTCCCTTGTCTACGCCGAACTCATCTGCAAGAGCCGTTCTCACTGCCTCTGCCTGATCCTCTGACAAATGGGTAGTGCGGACGGTAATCTTCTTGACGCCCTTGTCATCGGAGGAGGAAACCTCGCCCTGCAGGCCGGATGCGTCCTTTACGGTAGACAGCACGTCCTCTTTCAGCTGATCCGTGATCTCGGTGCTCTCGTCGATGGATACGGAGGTCGATGTTCCGCCCACGAAATCCAGGCTGTAATTCAGCACGGAGCCCCTTGTGGAATAATTCACAATGAGCCCGATAATACAGATCAAAAGTACCGCTCCGGAAATGCAGGCGCATTTCTTCCACGCGCCGAGAATGTTGAGCGTCTTTCTCTCCTTCTGGACGCCGTACAGCTTTAAGTCGGTCAAGCCCAGGGAAGCGAACGCGTTCATCAAAAGCCTTGTCACAAAAATCGCCGTAATCATGGAAAGCACGATACCGATGGCAAGCGTCTGCGCAAAGCCCTTGACCGTACCAGAGCCCTTAATATACAGCACGAAAGCCGCAATCAAGGTCGTGATATTTCCATCGATGATAGCGGACAGCGCCTTGGAAAAGCCGATCTGTATCGCGGAGCTGATCGTCTTTCCAGTCGCCAGTTCCTCCCGTATACGCGTAAATATAATACAGTTGGCGTCTACCGCCATACCAATACTCAAGATAATACCGGCAATACCCGGCAGAGTAAGCGTCACATTCAGCCCGTTCAGCGCAAGCAGCATCGCGCCCGTGTAGAAAATCAGCGCGATAGAAGCGGCCACGCCCGGCAGGCGGTACATCACGATCATGAAAATCATGACCAGAATCAGGCCCACGATACCGGCGATCAGGCTGCTCTTAAGAGCCTCGCTTCCCAGCGTAGCGCCCACAACATTGTCATGGATGTTGGTCAGCTCCAGAGGAAGGGCGCCGATTCGCAGCGTGGAAGCCAGCTCTCTCGCCTCCTCCATATTTTCATTAAAGGTCGGGCTGGAGATCTCGCAGTGTCCCTCGGTAATCGCCTCTCTCAGATTCGGAGCGGATACCAGCTTGTTGTCATACACAATGGCTAACTGCTCGCCCACATGATCGGAAGTGACCGAACCGAACTTCTTTGTGCCCTTGCCGTTGAACTCAAGCTGTACTACGTTCTCTCTGGCGCCGGTGCTGTTGTCCGTGCGGCTCACCGCGTCCGCGCTCTTGATCGTAGTACCGTCCATCTCTATGTCGGCCTCGTCGAACTTGACTTCTTCTCCTTCATCCGGATTCGGGTTGCCATCCTTATCGGTCAGATTGGTGTAGAGAATGAACTGCAGGGAACCGGCCCGGCCCAGCTTGTCCAGAATCTCCTTGGAGTTGCTGACGCCCGGAATATCAATGGTGATCCGGTTCTCGCCCTCCTGATACACGGCAGCCTCTGTGCTGACGTCCTCAACACGCTTCTGCAATTTATAAATCGTATCATCCATCTCGGTCTCTGTCGGATTTTCCTTGTTGGCCTGATACGTCACGCTGACGCCGCCGCGCAGATCCAGACCAAGACGGATATTCTTCACGTTGCCCTTGTTTGCCGATCCGATTCCATGGAACGCCACAAAAGCAAACGCTCCGATGAGAACGACGACCAGCAAAACCTGTAAAACGCCTTTTAATTTGCTGTTCATTTTACAATTCTCCTTTACATGTATAACTTATTCGAGATTACAGTATAGCACAACCTTCCCCACACTTCAAGCAAAACCGTATATTTTCTGTTTCTATTTTTTTAATTTTTCATTTAAAAATACAGATACCGCTCCCGTTTATGTTGTGGTATACTAATGGGGAAAGCATTATATACATATGTAGCAGAAATGAGGTACCTATGACACTAAAAGAACTGCCTATTGGCAAAACAGCCACCATTACCGAGGTGGGAGGCGAGGGCGCTCTGCGCCAGCATTTTCTCGATATGGGAGTGATTCCCGGCGCCGCGATTACTATGATCAAACTGGCTCCCATGGGCGATCCCGCGGAATACCGGCTTCACGGCTATGAGCTGACGCTCCGCCTCGACGACGCGGCGATGATCGACATCGAGGACGTGAGGGAGGCCGCTCCCGACGGCGACGTGGCCAAAAAGGAAAAATCCAGGCACATCCATCACCCGGGACTGGGCGAGGGCGGCCGTTATCATGTAAAGGCGGAGGAAAATCCCCTGCCAAAGGGAACCCGCATCACCTTAGCCCTGGCGGGCAATCAGAACTGTGGCAAGACCACCCTGTTCAACCAGCTCACGGGGTCAAATCAGCATGTGGGCAATTTCCCCGGCGTCACCGTAGACCGCAAGGACGGGACCATCAAGGGACACCCCGACTGTATGGTAACCGATCTGCCGGGCATTTATTCCATGTCCCCCTATTCTAATGAAGAAATTGTCACGCGGGAGTTTCTCCTGAAGGAGCATCCCCAGGGCATTATCAATATCGTAGACGCCACCAACATTGAGCGGAGCCTCTATCTGACCATGCAGCTGATGGAGCTGAATATCCCTATGGTGCTGGCTCTGAACATGATGGACGAGGTGCGCGAAAATGGCGGCTACATCCACGTCAACGAGCTGGAGCAGCTCCTCGGCGTCCCGGTGGTTCCCATCTCCGCCTCTAAAAATGAAGGTATTCAGGAGCTCGTGGACCACATCGTCCATGTCGCCAAATACCAGGAGCGACCGGGGCGTCAGGACTTCTGCGGCTCCGACGACCACGGCGGCGCCGTGCACCGCTGCCTGCACGGCATCATGCACTTGATTGAGGATCACGCCCTGCAGTCCGGCATCCCCGTCCGCTTCGCCGCCTCCAAGCTGGCCGAGAATGACGAGCTGATTTTAAAGCCTCTGCAATTAGATGAAAATGAAAAAGAGACGCTGGAGCATATGATCGTACAGATGGAGCGCGAGCGGGAGCTGGACCGCTCCGCTGCCATCGCCGATATGCGCTATACCTTTATTAAAAATATATGCCGCCAGACGGTGGAGAAGCCGCGGACCAGCAAGGAGCGTGAGCGGAGCGCGCGCATCGACCGCATCCTAACCGGGCGTTTTACCGCCCTCCCCGCCTTTGTGGGAATTATGGCCGCCGTGTTTTTTCTCACCTTTAACGTGGTGGGCGCGTGGCTGTCGGACCTTTTGGAACTTGGCATTTCCAAGGTGGTCGGACTGATCCAGGCCGCCATGGAGGCGGGGCAGGTCAATTCCGTGCTGCAATCTTTGGTGTTGGATGGCATCTGCAGCGGCGTGGGAAGCGTGCTCAGCTTTCTCCCCACCATCGTCATTCTGTTCTTTTTCCTGTCACTTCTGGAGGATAGCGGATACATGGCGCGGGTGGCCTTTGTGATGGACAAGCTGCTGCGCAAAATCGGCCTCTCCGGCCGCAGCATCGTGCCGATGCTCATCGGCTTTGGGTGCACCGTCCCCGGCGTCATGGCAAGCCGCACCCTGCCCTCGGAGCGGGACCGGAAAATGACCATACTGCTCACGCCCTTTATGAGCTGCTCCGCCAAGCTCCCGATTTACGGCTTTCTCACCACCCTGTTTTTCCCGCGCCACGGCGCTCTCGTCATGGTGCTGCTCTACTTCGGGGGAATCGTTGTGGGAATTTTAGCGGCTCTCATTCTGCGCCGTTTCCGCTTCCGGGGCGAGGCCGTTCCCTTCGTGATGGAGCTGCCCAACTACCGGATGCCGGGACTTCGCAACGTGACGCATCTTTTGTGGGAAAAGGCAAAGGACTTTTTGCAGCGCGCCTTTACCATTATATTTCTCGCCACCATCGTCATCTGGTTTTTGCAGACCTTTGACATCCGGCTGAATCTGGTGACAGACTCCAAGGACAGTATTCTCGCCGTGATTGCCGGATTCATCGCGCCTCTCTTTATCCCGCTGGGGTTTGGCGACTGGCGGATATCCACGGCGCTGATTACCGGATTTATGGCCAAGGAGAGCGTCGTTTCCACCCTCACGGTGCTCTTTGGGACGCCGGACGCGCTCTTTCACACGCTGTCCGCGGCGTCGGCTCTCAGCCTTTTGACATTCTGCCTTCTGTACACCCCCTGCGTGGCGGCCATCGCCTCGGTCAAGCGGGAGCTGGGCGTCAAATGGGCGCTTTTCATGGTGGGATTTCAGTGCGCGGCCGCATGGCTCATCGCCCTCGCGGTGTACGGCGCGGCTCATTTATTTGCTATTTTTTAAAAAAATTTTTGTTTTTATGTGATATTTCTCCTTTTAAAAGCGTTGTATATATGAAAAGCTTTTCAAGAATCTGCTTACTCACTACGAAATGGAGGGAAGTCATTTGCAGACAGACGAGCAGGAATATACAAACGCCGTGCAGGATTACTCGGACATGGTATATCGCATTGCCTTTCAATGCTGTCAGAATCAGGCCGACGCAGAAGATATTATGCAGAACGTATTTTTAAAGCTGTATCTGTACAGGGGAGATTTCAAAGACGAGGAACACCGCAGGAAGTGGCTGGCGCGGGTAACCGCCAACGAATGCCGCTCCCTGTTTCGGTCGCCGATGAAACGCCGCCGGGTGAATTTTTCCGCCCTGGACAATATGCCGTCCTCTCTGTCGGAGGATCCGGAACAGACGGAGATCTACTGCGCCGTCATGGAGCTTCCCGAGCGATACCGAAGCGTTATTTATCTGTATTATTATGAGGAATATCCCATTCGGGAAATCGCGGAAATCCTTAATATCCGAGAGACCACTGTGCAGACCCGGCTGATGAGGGCCCGGGAAAAGCTGAAATCCCGACTGCAGAAAGAGGCTGTTCCGACCAATCACAAGGAAGGCCGTGTGAAAAATAAGCCCGATAGCTTATTTTCACACGGCAATTTGTTTCTGAGCGAAAACAAATTGCTTTGATGGCAGATGAGAAACTGCATACGCAGCTTTCTCATCGCCCCTTCGCGACGAGTCGCTAAAGCGAACTTGTTCGCTCAGAAAGGGAGAATTGCATGAAAACAAACTATGTTGCCGATGAACATACCGATTTTACAGAAGAAAAAACACGCATCCGGCAGATGTACCAGCGCATAACCGCGCCGGAGGACGCTATGCAGCGCCTTATCGATTTACCGGAGGACGCTATACAGCGCCTTGTCGATTTGCCGAAAGACGCTCAGCTTATTGATTTGCCGGAGGAGGCGGTGAGAAGCCAAAAGCGCCGCATCCGCCCGGCATGGAAAATAGCCGTCGCCTGCCTCGCGGCCGCAATCCTGATTCCCAGCAGCGTATTTGCGGCAGAAAAAATTTCAACCTATATCCGACAGGCAACGCATGGCCAACAGGAAAATATTCAGGATCATGTGGTCAGCTCCGGCTCCCACGCGGAGCTACAGCTGGAGTCGACAGATGTCCAGCCATCGGACGCGCAGAAAAAATATGTCCGCGTGAGGACAGATTTTGGAGCGGATTATGTGAAAGAGCCCGATGAAAACCTCGACGAAAATCTCGACGAAAATACCGATGACACCTATATGTTGTCTTACTGCCATCGGGACGGCTTCGACGCCGGAAAGGACTTCTGGTACCGCCTGATTCAGATTGACACCAACGACACGAGCGCGCTGTCGCTGTACGATGTAAAGGAGCCCCGGACAAAGACCATCAACGGGCACAAAGCCGTCTATCTCGCTGAAAACATCGTTAAGGGCACCAGGTATGAATCCGATTACGACACGAATTATTCCCTGCACATGTACCTGTTTTTCGACGAATACGGTTATATCGTCGAGCTGGGCGGCATGCAGGGGCTGGGGCAAAAGGGCATGACGGAGCTGGCGGAAAGGATTTCCCTGAAGGAGACAAGCAAGAAGAAGGCGCAGCCATATATCCTTCTCAGCCATTACAGCAAGTACCGGATCGGCGCCAACTGCCTGCCGGATCCCAAGACGGATGAGGACCGGAAAATGACGGGACAGTTCTTTGCGAGGGGAGAAAAGGTTTCCTATAAAAAACGCACCTATCAGATTACGGACGTGTCCCTCCGCACAGACATCAAGGGGCTTGACACAGACTGCTTTACAGATAACGCAGACATGAAAAAGCTGTTCACGCCGTCTGGAAAAATCCGCCGCTATGTCCGTGAAAACCTGCAGACAGGCGACGGCATAGACGAGCCATTTTATACCGTGAAGGGCGAAGAAAAAATCCAGCCTATACTTGTATATGTGACCGTAAAGGCGACCAATCACGGCAAAAAAAGCGACACAGTTGAAATGCCGTCCTTCTATTATATCGAGGAGAAAAACGGCGTGTATTACAGAAAATTTCCCGATTATAGCCGCCCGAAATATATGGAGGACGCGGAGATTGCTTTGATGCCCTTCTATTTTGAGGAGACGTTAGGGGGGAGCTCCTTCTACTTCACCAAGCTGGAGCCGGGGGAGACAAAAATCCTGCACTACGCGTATCTCATAGACGAGGATTTGGTCGGGCAGACCTATCTGGATTTCTGCGACGACGGGGAGGGAGATCCGGGGAAACATAAGTATGTGAAGGTGGGGGAGTAGGAAAGGATTTTAGCGAAGATAGGAAAGCGGGGAGTGGGAAGCGGAAAGCAGCCGCGCCGGGATGGTGCGGCTGCTTTTTAAGGAGAATTTACTTCAGGGCGTCAAGGTCAAGTTTGTAAATCAGCTTTTCATTCAGCTGCTCACGCTCTAAGAACATCAGCATATAGATCGGATAATAGGTAATCCTGCCATTCACTTTTACATTGTCGTTTTGGAAAACATATGCCTCCGGTATCGCATAGTCTGCGTTTTCCATGACCGAGGTAAGCGCGGCGTGTCTTGTGTAGCCTTTGCCCGACTTTATTTCAATTGGTAAGACCTCGCCGTTTTTCTCGATAAGGAAATCAAGCTCTCCCTGCTTTCTGCTGTTGAAGTAATAAAGGTCAAAGCCGTGCGCCGTCAGCTCCTGCGCCGCGGCATTTTCATATACGGAACCATAATTGATATCCTTATCGTGATTTAGTATTTTTATCTGTATGCCATTCATATACATGGAAGCCAAAAGTCCCACATCTGACAGAAACAGCTTAAACAGATTCGTTGATTGCGACAGTTTGAGAGGGATGACAGGTTCGCTGGCGCAGAATGTCGGCAGCGCCACACCTGCGTCCTTCAACCAAATGAAGCTATTCGTATATCTTGAAAACTTAAAATTCTCATTGAGGTTTTTCAAAATGAATCTTTTATTTTTCGAATTTAACTCGCTCGGAATCAAATCAAATATTTCCTCGATATACCGCTTATGCTCTGGATCATATTGACCGATATCCATTTTATAAAGCGTGATAATGGAGGTCTGCTCGCGCCTGACTTCCTGTAAATTGTTTGTCTCCAAATATTTATTTACGGCCGCCGGCATCCCGCCGACAATAAGATAGAGCTCGAAAAGAGCAGTCATTTTTTCGTGTATTAAAGCGTCTGCGGGCGTCTTCGTTTCAAAAGCGTTCCTGAGCGATGAGATAATCCTTTCCGAAACACCGTTTGCCACGGCAAACTCTTCAAAATCGAGTGGAAACATCTCCGCCACATCCATATATCCGACCGGTACCGAGCGAATATTTTTCAACTCGATTCCGAGAAGCGAGCCGCTAAGAATATACTTATAGCGGCCCTCCTCCACAAGAAATTTAATAGCTGTAATGATCTCCTTGCAGGCCTGAACCTCGTCAAAGAATATAAGCGTCTCTCCGGGTATCAGCGGAGAGCTCGCGACAGCCGACAGCCTGAGAAGAAGATCGTTGCTGTTTTTTGCGTTTTCAAACAGACTCTGTGCCGACCTGTCTTGAAGGAAGTTGATTTCCACGACCGAACTGTAATGCTTTGCGGCAAAATCGCGGATAATATATGTTTTCCCGACCTGCCGCGCGCCGGTAACAAGCAGTGCCTTCTTGCCTGGGGATTCGTAAAACCTCTGAAGCTCCTTCTCAATTTTTCTTTTAATCATATAGCAGCGCCCCTCTGTCCGTTTTTCAATATTGATTATATCATATTTTGTCCGTTTTGCCAATGCATGATTCACTATTTTGTCCGATATTTAATTGGTTCCTTTTCACACACTTCGGTGAATTTTGCAAATCAGGGAAAATATTATTGCATTTCAGATTCTTTTATGATATATTATAGAAAAAGAGAGGCATCTGCTGCTAACAGATGCCTCCCGGATGAACCGATAGACGGTTTACCCGATTATATGGTTACAGCCATAGCCGCATCCTTGTCACGGGGGGCGGCTATTTCTGCGCATTGTTGTTATCGTTGCGACCGACTGTATATCCAAGCCCGAAAGCTGTCAGCACAAGGCCGATTACAGCGATGAGTTCTTCAATAGTCAGCATCAGCATCGCCCTCCTTTCCGAAGTGAATAAATTCACTTTGATTCCGTTTCCGGTTTATGTAGTCGGAGGGACGCAGCCCTCCGCAGAGGGCAAACCGCCTACCATCTTGGTCCATCTGATGAAAATTTTATCACATCGGCAGACAATATTCAACAAAAAAAGGACCTCCCCACCTTGCACTTGCACGAGAGGCTGGGCAGTTTTTATTTTCGCTTGTTCTTCTTACCTATATAGATAAGTCATAAAACGATTGGAGGGATTGATATGCAACAGAAACCAGCAACCAGAACAAAACAGATGCCACAGATTGGAGAGGCGATATTCTGCATCGCCTATCTGATATTTGACCTGATTGCAGCCATTATTTTTTTTCGCAAATGCTAAGGAAAATCAAGCGGTCCTGTTATTTGGGATTCTGACTCTGGTTCTCGGAGGCGGAGACGCATTTCACCTTGTTCCAAGAATTATCAAGGCCCTTCGGGGAGACTCGCCCCAAAATGAATGGTGGTCCGGTCTCGGACTTATGATTTCCTCTATCACCATGACGATATTTTATGTGCTGTTGTTCTATATCTGGAAGGCAATATTCCCGGAATTTTTTTATCCTGCATGGCTGCTTACGCTGACATGGATCAGCGCGGCGATCCGGATTGTCCTGTGCCTGTTCCCGCAAAATAACTGGTTCCGCGCAGAGGGCAGCCACCGATGGGGCATCTATCGAAACCTGCCCTTTGCCGTGACCGGGCTGTGCCTGACAATCCTGTTCTTCCTGTCCGGCAATGCGGGCGGCTATGGCTTTTGGCGGATTTCCATCGCAATCCTAATCAGCTTTGCCTGCTATTTCCCCGTGGTGCTCTGGGCAAAAGAAAAACCGATGGTCGGAATGCTGATGATGCCAAAGACGCTGGCATATGTCTGGATAATCTGTATGGGGCTGGGAGTAATCGGAGCTTAATTGCGCTTAATTGCAAAAAATCCATACTTGAATTTCTGCCTTGATTATGTTATATTGAACATAAAGAAAGGCGTCTGCTGTAACAGACGCCTCTCAAACGGATAGTATCCTGCTCTAAAAGCGGGTGCTCCCAAGCAAAGGTTATAATGTCCTAAAGGACACCGCCTAGCCTGTTTGCACGACAGGTTAGGCAGTTTTTATTTTCGCTTGTTCTTCTTATCTATGTAGACAAGCAACGCTATCAGCAGAGTTCCGGAAGATACCAGCAAAGCCAATATTCCCAGAAAAACCATAATAGTTTCATAATCTGTCATCAGCGTCACCTCCCATCTGGTGTAAGTCCGGCAAATCATAGATTATGCCGACTAAATTTACAGTGACAGCTTGGGAGGCTACCACCCCGTCGAAGGACTTTTCCGTGTGAAAATTTTAACATATTTCATGCACCCATTCAAGAGAAATTTGAGCAAAAAAATCCTAGAGGAAAATAAGACTTTTCAACGTAGGGATCAAAGCGTTGTGCTAAATAGTGTCTGTTATTTCCCCGTGGTGCTCTGGGCAAAAGAAAAACCATTGGTCGGAATGCTGATGATGCCAAAGACACTGGCGTATGTGTGGATGATCTGTATGGGGCTGGGGTTAATCGGAGGGTGAAATTTCTATTGAATATTGTATAGATATATGTTATATTTTTCATAAAAGAAAATGAACAATTCAGAGAGGAGGATGAACAATGAGCAACAGAGAAAGAATCATTCAATTATTAGATATTATCCCAGATTATAAAATTGGATATGTACTGGCATATGTTCAAGGAGTAGCAGCAGACGAGGAAGCAGATGATATTTTTTGTCAGAGAATGCTGGAAAATTATGAAAACGATCCTGATCCCGAGAAAGATGTAACCTACACATTAGAAGAATGCAAAAAAGAATGGGGGATTGATTGATGTATCAGATTATCCTCAGAAAGAAAGCCAAAAAATTCATTGATAAACTCCCAAAAAATGAACGTATAAGGATAGTCCGAGCCATAGAAACTCTCCCAAACGGCGAAGATATCAAAAAGTTAAAAGGACATAACGATTTATTGCGTCTAAGATGATCCTTATCTCTGTCGAGAAAGGCAAGCAACGCTACAATAAAGCTACCAAAGGCAATCAGCAGACCGATTACCCCTATAAATATCAATATGATATCCGCAGCAGTCATTGGCGCCACCTCCCTTCCAACGCACTATGTATGTTTGTATAACCGGCAAGCCGGTTATCGACCCGGGAGGCTACCTCTACGCTTCGCTCCGGTCGGCACTAAACAAGCGTCCCCCGGACGCTTAGCGCCCTGTCATGGGTTCCATAGTGAAATATTAATACACTCCGGCGGGAATTTCAATCAGATTTTCTTTTTGTGGAATATGTGGAAAATGCTTCGAAATCAATCTCAAAATAATTTCCGATACATATTCACCGCAATGCAACGGTTTTTCTTTTGCCTAGAGCACCATTTATTTTGGGGCGAGTCTCCCCTATGCTCATATCTGTCATAAGACACATATGTACTATTGCGTGCGGCATCGGAAGGAGAATTTACTTCAGGGCGTCAAGGTCAAGTTTGTAAATCAGCTTTTCATTTACCTGTTCACGCTCTAAGAACATCAGCATATACATCGGATAATAGGTAATCCTGCCATTCACTTTTACATTGTCGTTTTGGAAAACATATGCCTCCGGTATCGCGTAGTCTGCGTTTTCCATGACCGAGGTAAGCGCGGCGTGTCTTGTGTAGCCTTTGCCCGACTTTATTTCAATTGGTAAGACCTCGCCGTTTTTCTCGATAAGGAAATCAAGCTCTCCCTGCTTTCTGCTGTTGAAGTAATAAAGGTCAAAGCCGTGCGCCGTCAGCTCCTGCGCCGCGGCATTTTCATATACGGAACCATAATTGATATCCTTATCGTGATTTAGTATTTTTATCTGTATGCCATTCATATACATGGAAGCCAAAAGTCCCACATCTGACAGAAACAGCTTAAACAGATTCGTTGATTGCGACAGTTTGAGAGGGATGACAGGTTCGCTGGCGCAGAATGTCGGCAGCGCCACACCTGCGTCCTTCAACCAAATGAAGCTATTCGTATATCTTGAAAACTTAAAATTCTCATTGAGGTTTTTCAAAATGAATCTTTTATTTTTCGAATTTAACTCGCTCGGAATCAAATCAAATATTTCCTCGATATACCGCTTATGCTCTGGATCATATTGACCGATATCCATTTTATAAAGCGTGATAATGGAGGTCTGCTCGCGCCTGACTTCCTGTAAATTGTTTGTCTCCAAATATTTATTTACGGCCGCCGGCATCCCGCCGACAATAAGATAGAGCTCGAAAAGAGCAGTCATTTTTTCGTGTATTAAAGCGTCTGCGGGCGTCTTCGTTTCAAAAGCGTTCCTGAGCGATGAGATAATCCTTTCCGAAACACCGTTTGCCACGGCAAACTCTTCAAAATCGAGTGGAAACATCTCCGCCACATCCATATATCCGACCGGTACCGAGCGAATATTTTTCAACTCGATTCCGAGAAGCGAGCCGCTAAGAATATACTTATAGCGGCCCTCCTCCACAAGAAATTTAATAGCTGTAATGATCTCCTTGCAGGCCTGAACCTCGTCAAAGAATATAAGCGTCTCTCCGGGTATCAGCGGAGAGCTCGCGACAGCCGACAGCCTGAGAAGAAGATCGTTGCTGTTTTTTGCGTTTTCAAACAGACTCTGTGCCGACCTGTCTTGAAGGAAGTTGATTTCCACGACCGAACTGTAATGCTTTGCGGCAAAATCGCGGATAATATATGTTTTCCCGACCTGCCGCGCGCCGGTAACAAGCAGTGCCTTCTTGCCTGGGGATTCGTAAAACCTCTGAAGCTCCTTCTCAATTTTTCTTTTAATCATATAGCAGCGCCCCTCTGTCCGTTTTTCAATATTGATTATATCATATTTTGTCCGTTTTGCCAATGCATGATTCATTTAAGTTTCCCCATTTTTTATCATTAATCATCCAAAAGTTCCTATTTCAAAGTATTCCGCTAACGTCATCTGTTGTGATTATTCTTTTTTCAAAAGAAAGCAGCTTATACCCAAACGCGTTCCCGCCAGAACATGCTCTATGGCATATCCCAGTGTACAAGTATATTGTCACATCATAACCAAAAAAGAAAAAACGATGTCCGATGCGGGTTGAGTTGTTTTTATTACTATGCTACAATAGAAACGCAAAAATAAATTTTTAGCGAAATCGCAGAGGAGACAATCTAATGAAGATTCTTTTATTTGGCGTATCTAACGTGGGTAAAACAACAGTGGCAAAGCTTTTGGCCAAACGTTTGGGCATAGCGTTTTATGATTTGGATATCGAGGTAAAGAAACATTTGGAAATGACGCTTGAAGAGTTTGTGCAAACCGCTAATTTGAGATGGAGAGATCAAAAACGCGGGAGCATTATAAAAAAGATCATTCGGCTGGAAGAGGATATGGTCTTTGCGATTGCGCCGATTTCTTATACGCATAATTTTAAAACACGGATAATTGCGGATGATATACTTCCAATCGAGCTATATGATACTGCGCAAAATATTTTTTCCAGGCTTGTGTTCAGTGATGAGAATGACAAGACCTACTCAGACGATCAATACAGGGATGCGCATAGAGACTATTACTTAAAAGAAATTCAGGGAGATTTGGACTGGTATAGGAGAATATATGAGGAAATGGGCATACGGAATCGAATATTTATAAATAATGATCCGCCGGAAAAGGTGGTAGATAGGATTATTTCAGAATATGGTCTGTAGACTTTTTGCCTTGACAAACAGCACATGAACGAAACAAATGCCACAGATTGGGCAAGCGATATTCTGCATCGCCTATCTGATATTTGACCTGATTGCGACCATTATTTTTTTTGCAAATGC
>CANPZR010000023.1 GCA_947589175.1 uncultured Lachnospiraceae bacterium
TATCAGAGGGTCAAAAAATTTTTGTCCCCAACATTTTATTGCGGTTTCTATATACTATCATATAGGGTTCAATTTGAAAATGATTAAATTTAATCAGTTTAATTGATGTTTTTTAAACATATTATTCAAAAAAAGAACTTGACATTTACAGAATAATCCGTTATTATAATAAATGCGTTGTGCGTGTAGCTCAGCTGGATAGAGCACTTGGCTACGGACCAAGGTGTCGGGGGTTCGAATCCTCTCACGCACGTCTTTGATCAGAACTGTCGCATGGGCGAAGCAATTCGCGGTGCGGCAGTTTTTTTCAGTCATTCATTTTCATAAAATCGTTGGCGTGCTTTTTGATGGCGGCAAAGCTCTCGGCGCTGATGACATGCTCGATCTTGCAGGCGTCCTCCTCGGCCACATCCCCGGATACGCCCAGGGCGGTCAGGCACCGCGTCAGAATATCGTGCCGCTCGTAGATCATATCGGCAATATCCTGTCCCGCGTCCGTGAGGTAGATAAAGCCGGCGTCCGTGACGGTGATATAGCCCTTTTCCCGGAGATTTTTCATGGCGACGCTGACGCTGGACTTCTTAAAGCCGAGCTCGGTGGCGATATCCACAGAGCGCACCACGGGCAGCTTCCGGCTGAGCAGAAGGATTGTTTCTAAGTAATTTTCAGAAGATTCATTATTTTTCAGCATCGGGATTGGATACCCCCTTTCATATTACTAAGTATAGCATTTTCTGACATTTTAATCAATTTTATTATTTAAAAAAGCAAAGAAAAAAACTATAAAATTTCATTAAGTTGTTGACATCTAATAAAAGTTAGTATATACTAACAAAAGTAGCAAGCAACTAATGCAATATTGCGTTCTGGGAAAGGATGATGGATATGCCTTTGACGATGGCCCGTATCGGGGAGGAAAATACGATTAAGAAGGTCGGCGGCCGGGAGGAGACGAAGAAGTTCTTAGAGAATCTGGGATTTGTGACGGGCGGCGTGGTGACCGTCGTGTCGGAGATCAGCGGGAACATGATTCTGAATGTGAAGGATTCCCGGATCGCTCTGGGGAAGGACATGGCGAACAAGATTATCGTCTGACGGCGTGGAAGGTGGGAGAAGTTTTGAATAGGAGGAAGAAAGCATGACATTGCGAGAAGCATCCATTGGCGATACCGTGAAGGTCAGCCGCCTGACGGGGACCGGCCCGGTCAAGCGGAGGATCATGGACATGGGTATCACCCGTGGAGTGGAAATTTTTGTGCGCAAGGTGGCGCCGCTCGGCGATCCGGTGGAGGTGACCGTGCGCGGATATGAATTGTCGCTGCGCAAGGCAGACGCCGCGATGATCGAGGTGGAGTGATTGCGGCTCATTTGCGGTGATGAGGGTGAGGAATTTTTGTGAAATTTTTTTTGACAAAGAGTTAGAGAAAACTAATTGAAAGTAGTTATGGCTAATAAAAACAGTCAGAACTAAAACAAAAATAGCGCGGGCAAATACAGCGGCGCCGCGCGGAAAAGAGGATTGAAATGTCGATGAGAATTGCGCTCGCAGGCAACCCGAACTGCGGAAAGACAACTTTATTTAACGCCCTCACCGGCGCCAATCAGTTTGTCGGCAACTGGCCGGGCGTGACGGTAGAGAAGAAAGAGGGAAAGCTGAAAAAAACCTATGCAAGCGGGAACGAAGAAGTGATAATTACCGATCTGCCGGGAATTTACTCGCTCTCGCCCTACACGCTGGAGGAAGTGGTGGCGAGGAACTATCTTATTCAGGAAAGGCCGGAGGTCATTCTGAATATTGTGGACGGCACGAACATTGAGAGGAACCTGTACCTCACCACCCAGCTGATGGAGCTGGGGATTCCGGTGGTCATGGCGGTCAACATGATGGACGTGGTGAGCAAAAACGGGGACCAGATTCATGTGGACGCTTTGAGCGAGAAACTCGGCTGCGAGGTGGTGGAGATTTCCGCCCTGAAGGGGACCGGGATCGATAATGTTGCCAAAAAGGCAACATCAGTCGCAAAAAAGGCGACATCAGTTGCCAAAAAGGCGGTTTCGGCCGCGAAGAAGGAGGCGTCGCCGGTATGCGCGTTTTCTGATGAGGTGGAACAGGCAATCCACGAGGTGGAGGAGCGTCTGGGAGACGATATAGCTGAGGAGCAGAAGCGGTTTTTTGCCATTAAGCTGTTGGAGCGGGATGACAAGATCGCGGATCAGATGAAGGTGGTGCCGGATGTGACGGCGGAGATCGAGGCGCTGGAAAAGGCGTTTGACGACGACACGGAGAGCATCATCACCAACGAGCGGTACAACTATATTACATCTATTATTGACGAGTGCTGCACCAAAAAATCCAGGAATAAGCTGACGCTGTCGGATAAAATCGACAAGGTCGTGACGAACCGCTTTCTGGCGCTGCCCATTTTCGCGGTAGTCATGTTTATCGTCTATTACATCTCTGTCACGACGGTGGGAACGCTTCTGACGGACTGGACCAATGACGGGCTCTTTGGCGACGGCTGGTATCTGGCCGGAATCGGCCGGGGAGATCTGGACGACGCCACCGACGCGTGGGCGGAGAAGGCCATTTTTGAAAATGCGGATATCAAGGCGGTCGTGGACGCGGCAGCCGCGGATGGCGGCGTGATCGGCGCCGACGAGGTGCAGGGCGCGTTTGAGGACGCGGACTTCGGAGCGTTCGACGAGGCGTATGGCTCCTATGGAGAGGAGTTTGCGGAAAAGGGATACGATCTGGACGCCGTTCTGCCGCTCGATGAGGAAGGCGGCTGGGACGGACAGCCCAATCCGGCGGATTATGGAATCTGGGTGCCGGGCGTTCCTGTGATTATCGGAAACGGCTTGGAGGCCGTGGGCTGCGCCGACTGGCTCTCCGGATTGGTCCTGGACGGCATTGTCGGGGGCGTGGGAGCCGTTCTGGGATTTGTGCCCCAGATGCTGGTGCTGTTTATTTTCTTAGCGTTTTTGGAGGGCTGCGGCTACATGGCGCGCATCGCCTTTATCATGGACCGGATTTTCCGCCGCTTTGGCCTGTCCGGAAAGTCCTTTATCCCGATGTTGATCGGAACCGGCTGCGGCGTGCCGGGCGTCATGGCGTCCCGCACCATTGAAAATGACAGGGACCGCAAAATGACCATTATGACGACGACGTTTATTCCCTGCGGCGCCAAGCTGCCGATTATCGCCCTGATTGCGGGGGCTCTGTTCGGCGGAGCGGCGTGGGTGGCTCCGAGCGCGTATTTCATGGGAATTGCTGCCATCGTGATTTCCGGCATTATTCTGAAAAAGACAAAGGCGTTCGCGGGAGAACCGGCGCCCTTTGTCATGGAGCTGCCGGCGTACCATCTGCCGACGGCGGGCTCGGTGCTCAGGAGCATGTGGGAGCGGGGCTGGTCCTTTATCAAGAGGGCGGGAACGGTCATTCTCCTCTCGTCCATTCTGATCTGGGCGGGCTCGGTGTTCGGCGTGACCGACGGGGCATTTGGCTTTAACCCGGATATGGAACTGGAAAACAGCGTTCTCGGATATGTGGGAAATGGTATCAAATGGATTTTCGCGCCGCTTGGATTCGCGGACGTCAAGGCCACGGTCGCCACGGTCATGGGCCTTGTGGCGAAGGAGGAAGTGGTCGGCGTGTTCGGCGTGCTGGATTTTGAGGGAATGACGCCGCTTGCGGGATATGCGTTTATGGCGTTCAATCTTCTGTGCGCGCCTTGCTTCGCGGCAATCGGCGCAATCCGCCGGGAGATGAACAATGGAAGGTGGACGGCATTTGCCATCGCGTACCAGTGCGTATTCGCCTATGTCATCGCCCTGATCATCTACCGGATCGGCCTTTTGTGCACGGGGGCGTTCAGCCTTTGGACGATTGTGGCGCTTGCGCTTGTCGCATTTCTGATTTATTTGCTGTGCCGTCCTTACCGGGAGAGCAATACGCTAAGGCTCAGCGGGAAAACCGGGCTTGCCGGCGCGAAATAGTAAAAGTAAAAGTACCGGCGAGACTGAGATGGAAGTACAGAAGCTATTAAAAAGGCGTCGTTTGGCGCCGTCGGAATGAAATATATTTTGACTTCCGCCTTATAAAATTATATAATATTGAACATACAATGTCAGGGTCAAAAGGTCATGTGTTTTGCACTTATGTAAAAGCATGACCTTAGGCTCTGTAGTTAGGAATGCCTGTCGGCATAGGAAGGATTATTATGGAATCGATAGGAGGAACCATTTTGGTGGGAGCGATTGTACTGGCTCTTGTGGGGCTGGTAATCGCCAAGCTGATTCGGGATAAGAGGAACGGAAAATCGTGCCAGTGCGGCGGCGATTGCAGCAAGTGCAGGGGATGCCACTGAAAACCGCATCAGGCAGCAGGGAAAATTTGGCGTCATGGAGGCAGTTATGAAAGCAAATTACCATACTCATACGAAGCGGTGCAGGCACGCGGTCGGCGAGGACCGCGAATATGTGGAGGCGGCCATTGAGGCGGGCTATCAGGTCCTTGGATTTTCGGATCACTGCCCGTGGGTGTACCCGGATGGCTTTGTGTCTCATATCCGTATGACGCCCGCGGAGGTTGACGGCTATTTTTCCTCGCTGGAGGGGCTCCGCGCGGAATATAAGAGGGATATTCGGCTGCTGATCGGCTTTGAGGCGGAGTACATGCCGTCGCTTATGGAAAAGCAGGATGAATTTCTGCGGGATTATCCGTTGGATTATATGATTCTGGGACAGCATTATCTTGGGAAAGAGAGCGGCGCAAGTTACGCCGGTGCGGTCACGGACGATAGAGAGAGGCTGCGTTTTTATGTGGATCTGTGTCTGGAGGGCATGAGGTCCGGGCGGTATAAGTATCTGGCGCACCCGGACCTGATCGCCTATGTGGGCGACGACCGCGTATATGAGATGGAAATGCGCCGTCTGTGTGAGGAAATGAAGAAAATGGACGCGGTCATGGAGCTGAATCTTCTGGGGCTTGCGTCCGGGCGGAATTATCCGGACAGCCGTTTTTGGAAGATTGCCAGAGAGACGGGGAACCGCGTGATATTCGGGGTGGACGCCCATGATCCGCGGATGTTTGCGGACCGGGAGACGCCGGAGCAGGCAAGGCATATCTGCCAGGGGATGGATGTGGTGGAGGAACTCAGAGGGGAGCTGATGAGATGAACAATTACTTGGAAGTGGGGACAGAAGGGAAGAAGCCCCTTCCCGTTGGCATCTCGGACTATGTCCGTGCGCAGTCTGAGTATTATTATGTGGATAAGACGATTCTCATTAAGGAGTTTTTGGATCAAAAGCCGTTGGTATCACTGTTTACAAGACCGAGAAGATTTGGAAAGACACTGAATATGGATATGCTCCGGGTGTTCTTTGAGATATCGGATGAGGACACGAGCGTGTATTTTGAAGATAAGGCAATCTGGAAATGTGGAGACGCCTATCGCGCTCATCAGGGAAAGTATCCGATTATATTTTTGTCCTTAAAAGATGTAAAATTTGATTCCTGGGCATCTATGCTGGACAAAATCAGGGGACTTTTGCAGGCTGAATTTGGAAGGCATCTCGAATTGCGGGAGAGTGAAAAGCTGGCGGATTACGAGAAAGAATATTTTTCGAAAATTTTGGCTGGAAAAGGAGACGAAGTGGAACTTGCGTCTTCGCTGGAAAATTTGTCTGCTATGCTGGCCAGGCATTATGGGAAAGCTCCCATTATCATGATAGACGAATATGATACCCCTATTCAAGAGGGGTATTCGAAAGACTTTTACGAAGAAATTACCGCTTTTATGAGAAATTTTTTCTCGGGGGCATTCAAGGATAATAAGAATCTTTCCTATGGTTTTCTGACCGGTATTTTGCGCATAGCCCACGAGAGCATTTTCAGCGGACTCAATAACCTGACAGTAAATACTGTAATGGATGAGGAGTATGACAGTTATTTTGGATTTACGCCTTCAGAAGTCCGTGAAATGTTGGAATATTACAACGTAGCGGATAAAGAGGACGAATTGAAAAATTGGTATGATGGATATTTATTTGGAAATGCGGAAATTTATAACCCTTGGTCCGTGATTAATTATATTTCCAAAGGATGTTCGCCTCAGGCTTATTGGGTCAATACCGGAAAAAATGAGATTTTGGCGGATGTGCTGAAAATTGCTACAAGAGAGATTACAGAAACCCTGTACTCTTTGCTGCGGGGGGAACAGGTAGTTGCCTGGATCGATCAGAGCGTAGCCTATCGGATGATTCCGGAAGACCCGTCTAATATATACAGTCTTTTGCTGGTGGCAGGCTATCTGAAAACTTTAAAAAAGGAATTGCAGGCGGACGGCACATATCTGTGTGAAGTTTCTATTCCGAACCGGGAAGTCGCGGCTGTTTATAAGAGAGAAGTTTTATCGCACTTGCTGCGAATTGGGGCGATTAAAAGAAATACGGCAAATAAGATTGCGGAGAGTTTTTATACAAATGATTATAAAAAATTGCAAAAGTCGCTGGAAGAATATATGGACAAATCCATTAGCTTTTATGACGCTGGTGCAGAGGGCTTTTATCACGGACTTGTTCTGGGGCTGATTGCTTTGATGGATGATTACTATAAAATTCAATCCAATCGGGAATCGGGGGATGGAAGATATGATATCAGTTTAATGCCCAGAGAAAAAGGGTGTCCGGGGATTATTATGGAACTAAAATGGAAGAAAGGACTCTCAGAAGATGAATTGTCCTCTCTTTCAGAGGAAGCTCTGATCCAGATAGAAGATAAGAACTATGATTCTCAGATGAGGGCAGATGGTGTAGAATGTATATTAAAGTTCGGAATCGCTTTTTCTGGTAAGAAGGTAAAAATAGCAGAAGGAAAATGATAGAGGGAAAATGAGGGAGGAGCCAGATGAATCAAGTCAAGATATGCGGAATTACGGAAGAACAGGAGATCGAGTGGCTGAATGAGGCGCTCCCCGACTTTGCCGGGTTCGTAGTATTTTACCCCAAGAGCAAGCGGAACCTGTCGATCGAGCGCGCGAGGGAGCTGAAGGCGGGACTGCGCCCGGAAATCCGATCGGTGGCGGTGACGGTGAGCCCCACGGCGGAGGAGCTTGCGCAGATCGAGGAGGCGGGATTTTCCCTTGTGCAGATTCACGGGCCGCTCGCGGAGGGGGCGCTGGACGCGGTGTCCATGCCGGTCCTGAAGGCGTTTAATGGAAAGGACCTAGCGCATTTTGGCGAGTGGGAGAGCAACGATAAAATCGCGGGATATGTGTTCGACGCCCAGATTCCGGGGAGCGGAAAGACCTTTGAGTGGTCGGTGCTGGAGAGTATTCCACGCACGGAGAAGCTGACGCTTCTCGCCGGGGGACTGACGCCGGACAACGTGGCGGATGCCATGAGGGCGACCGGACTTCACGGGGCGGACACCAGCTCCGGCGTGGAGAGAGAGGACGGCTGCGGGAAGGATAAGGACAAGATCTTTGCCTTCGTGAGAGCGGCCAGGCAGGAAGTATGAGATTTATGAGGCTGTTAGCGCGGCTTTTCGCCGCCCTGATTGTTTTTGTGACAGCCAACGGCTATTCCCTCTTAGCCTTTCAGACGGGGGGAAGTGCCGGGTTCGGAAAATATGCGGCAGGCGCTGTGGCTCTGCTGCTTTTTGTGTTGATTCAGATTTTTCCCTCGGCGTCCAATCGAGAGCTCCCCACGGCCGCGCTGCGAAACAGCGCCGACGGCTGCGAGCTGCTGGCCATTTTTCTGATCAGCACCGTCTTTTCTGTGGTATATCATGTGCAGGGCTGGCGGGGCGCGCTGCCCCTGCCGGGGATTCTGGAGCGCCCGGTGTGGTGGGCGATTGGAATTTTATTTACCATTTTGGCGGAGGCCGTGGTGTTCTGGAACGGCATAATACGCATCTATGTGACGTCCAGGCAGCTCCGCCTGAAATGGAGGGTAATCGGCGCGCTGTGCGGCATGATTCCGGTGGCGAATCTGGTCGTTCTGGGCATCATGCTCCACATTGTGGGGGAGGAGATCCGGGTAGAAACGGAAAAAATCTGGCTCGACGAGGCGAGGAGCGCCGAACAGGTCTGCCGCACAAAATACCCGATTCTGCTCGTGCACGGCGTATTTTTCCGCGATTCTAAAAAATTTAATTACTGGGGAAGGATTCCGGAGGAGCTGAAAAAAAACGGGGCCATTCTCCACTACGGGCGGCATGGCTCGGCGTCCTCGGTGGCGGACAGCGCGGCGCAGCTAGACCGGCGGATCCGCCAGATCGTGTCGGAGACGGGATGCGGCAAGGTAAATATCATCGCCCACTCCAAGGGCGGGCTGGACTGCCGGTACGCGCTGGCAAAGCTCGGTACGGCGCCGTATGTCGCCTCGCTGACCACCGTCAACACCCCGCACAGGGGGTGCTGCTTTGCCGATTATCTTCTGGAGAAAATTCCCGAGAGGCAGCAGCGCGCCGTGGCGAAGGCGTACAATAAGGCGCTCGCGAAAATAGGGGACAAGAATCCGGATTTTATGGCGGCGGTGCGCGATCTGACCGGCAGCTTTTGCAGTGAGCTTGACCGGGAGCTAAAGAAGGCGGAGCCGCCGGAGGGCGTGTACTGCCAGAGCGTGGGTTCCCGGCTGAACGTCCCCTCCGGCGGGCAGTTCCCCCTCAATTTTTCCTATCATCTGGTCCGGCGCTTTGACGGGCCGAACGACGGACTGGTAGGGGTGGAATCCTTTTATTTCGGTGAGAATTACCGCTTTGTGTCGGTGAGGGGAAAGCGGGGCGTATCCCACGGAGACATGATCGACTTGAATCGGGAAAACCTGCCGGAATTTGACGTCCGGGAGTTTTATGTGGAGCTGGTCGGCGATTTGAAAAAACGCGGCTTATAAGAAGCGGGAAATGCTTGCATTTCCCGCTTCTTGAATTGATTTCGCTGTGTGCAACCCCTGATAAATAAAGGGACTGCAGAAACGCCTGAAAATAAAATAATTTCTCCTTGACAACACGATTAATCTGTGCTATATATTTAGTAATACAAAATATATAGAAGGAGGAAGGCATGGAACTTGACGCGGAAAAGCAATTAAAAAGAGGACTGCTCGACATCATTCTTTTGAATATGCTGAAAAACCGGGACTATTATGGGTATGAGTTTCTGAAAGAGATCAAGAGATTGTCGCGGGTATTCGGCACATTAAAGGAGGGGACGCTGTATCCCCGGCTGTATCGGCTACAGGACAACGGCTTTGTGACATGCGAGAGCAAAATTGACGAGGGGGGAGCGAGGCTCAGAAAGGTGTACGCCATAACGCCATCGGGAGAAGAGCAGTTAGGGAAATTATTGTCAATCTGGCATTTGCTTGTCAGCGATATGGAGAAATTGTTAAAGGAGGGATAAAATGAGTGAGCGGCAGTATTTCAGAAGGATAAAAGCGGGAATTTTATGCGGAAAAAGGAAGCAGAAGGAGATGCTTGCGTCGATTCGGGAAAGAGTCGCGGAAAAGCGCGAGGACGGGAAATCTATGGAGGAAATAATACGGGAAATAGGCGCTCCGGAAGAAGTGTGCGAGGAAATCAACGCCTGTCTGGCGGAGGAGGGGCTTTTATTAGACCGCCGGATGCTGACTTCGTGGAAGATATGCCGGGCTGTAAATTATATTTCGCTTTTGCTGGTTCTGTCTGTGATTCTCTATATGTATGTACGACAGAACAGTATCCTGCAATTTGTAAATGCACATGCGGATGCAGACGCGTTTTTCATGGCGGGACCGCAGGGGATGGGCGCGCCGGAAATGCTGTTAATTGTTCTTTGCGTTATTTTTGTGGGAAGCCTTTCGACTGCCTTGGTGCTGCGGAGGAAGATGGCGTAGATGATGGTTTTAAAATAAAAAGATAGGGAGTGTATTAACATGAAAAAAATTATAGCAGTAATTTTATTATTGGGATTGGTAATGATTAATCCGCTGAAATGTAATGCTTTGTCGTCTGAACAAGTATCAGAAGCATTCAGAATAACAGACCAGACAACTCTTGGGGATGTGATGAGATACGTTGATTTTGAAAATTTTTCTTCTTATTCCACGGAGGAACAAAATTATTTTGATTCACTAAATTTTAAAGAATTAGAAAATAGTACAGAGGGATTCTTTTCTGCTTCAAGTTCATCTGCAAGAGCGTGGACACCTACTTTTGCGGCAGGATTAAGTACAGATCAATCATCACCATCAAAAGGAACGCTCTCGTATTCAGGAACATTGGAGGCAACAGAAGCATGTCCGTCTCTATATCTTTCTGCAATTGTATATGATAGTGATGGTTATGTTAGAAGCGAGATGGCTAATACTCGTTATAATAAGACGAAAGTGAGTGTTGCAAATGTAGCAAATAATTTGATTTCAAAAGCAAAGTATCATGTTGTATATTATGGAATAATCAAAGCACCCGCTGGATTGACACCGACTTCGGGTGTAGTTACGTCTACGAAATATGTTACAGTAAAATAAAGTAAGTTATCATAGTGAAAGCGGAGTATGTTTGTTGTTAAAGTGTTTTGCTGAGAAAGATAAATTATATATTCAAAAACATATGAATTTCGGAGGTAATAAAGATGAAAAATTGTGAAAGAAAAAGAAGAGAAAAAATGTTACATGTAATTTTAAAAGGCGTAGTTTCAATTTTTGTCATGTGCACTTTGATTGGTGCATGTAAAACAACAGCGCGGGCACAAAATGTGAGAGAGGTGGAGGAGAATAATACTAAAGAAACTGCTCAAAGCATTGAAGCATATCGTCAAACGCCGGAATTGTTTTTGAAAGGTGATATTTCGCGTGAATATGTGGTGAATGGATCAACAAGTACAACAGACGAAGACTGGTTTAAAGTATATCTATTTTCGGGGGAACAATATGTAACTTGTAATGATGACAGGTTCAGATTTCAAGTGTATGATTCATCAGATAATATGCTACTGGACCAGGTATATGTAAAAAAAGCATCAGGCCCCCAGGCATATTCGTTTGTTGCTGAAAAAAGCGGATATTATTATGTAAAGGTAATAGGCGTGATGAATTTGTCGAGCGACTATATCTTAGCGGTCGGTGGGCCATCTTATGGAGTTGCGAAATGTGAAATCCAGTATGGTACCGTTTCAATGTTAAATGGAAATGATGTTGTATTAAAAACTGCAGATTTGCGAGATAATAATGAATTCCCGGATGACGCATTGGTTTACACGATATCTATGGGAGGCATTGGCTCGTCAGATATTGATTCGGCGGTTGTGGAAAATCTAAGTGTTCAGAAATTAGTGAGTATGAATATGTACTCATGGAGCAAAAACAATATTCTTTCTCTTGGACTGCCATTAAAAGCCAGATGGAGGGTGACATTGGGGTACAATCTTAGCGATGAGAAATTTAATCCATCGCTAGTGCTGCGATATGTATATCCAGTAAAGACTGGGTGGCTTGAGAATTCCACCATTATAGATCTGAGCTGACGAGGGGAGGGATTTTATGCAGGTCAACATGCTTGCCGAATTGAATATACTGCAGATGTCAAGCAGGAACAAGAAATTATTAGCACTGAAAATCATGCGGGACAAAAGAACGGGAAATAACAAACAGAATTTAGGGTTTGGGCGGTTACAATTAAACCCCGATGTTACATATAGTAAAAGCCAGAAGAAAAAGGGGAAACTTTCAGAATCTATGCTTTTAGGAATCAACAATTTTTCGCTGGGAGTTTTTAAGTATGGCGCATTCTATGATATTGATGGTTTTCAATTTACAGAAGATCAGATTCCGAAAATCAGCACGGATAATCTGGGAGAGATAAAAGCGGAAAATAATGTAATAGATTTCGGAAAGGATCAGTATTTTAAATATGTTTCGAGGGATGGCCGGGAACACTTGCTATTTACGCAAAAAAATTGTATAGGGACGCCGTACTCGGAGTTTCTGAGGGCAGGGGTCTATGACAGTGTTACGGAGAGGTACTCGTATTATTGGCGGTATATGCTGACAAAAGATCCGGTATATCTTGGACTGTCATTTACAAGGGAAGAGGTGCGATCTTACATGGAAGAGGCGGGAATGGAGCCAAGCGCCTTCTTTACAGTGAAGATGGGGGGCAGCGAGTCCACGAAATATTATTCGGCCGGATACAGAGAGGGAATTATACACTCCAAGGAAGATTATGATGAGCATTATTCCCATATGACGTCAGGCGGAATACTTTATTCGGATATCGAGCCGGGAAGCATATTTAAAATTGGCGGAAAAGAGTATGCGCTGAAGGAAGATCATACGCTGGATATTCCTTATGGAGCTGATATTTATGATATAGTATATCCGAAGGTTAAAATCTGATGGGCGAATAAAATTTTGGAGAAAAGAATGGGACAACACAAAATATGCATATAAAGGATGAAAAATCCCTATATGTAGTTTGTTTCTAACTTGCTGATAACTTGCAGAGAGGTTTTAATGGGATTCTGCCAGCAGGAGAGTTGGGCGGCAGCTTGCCGGGGCGGCTGAAAAAAGAACGAAATTTATAAAAAGGCTTATAAGAAGCGGGAAGTGCTTGCATTTCCCGCTTCTTTTATTGTATAATAAAACTAATTGATTTGCGGATTATTTCTCATGAAAAATGAAATGGGGGATTGTATGAAAAAGACTTTGAAAGACCGTGTCTTACACGGATTGAAATGTGTGACCCGCAAGTGTCGGATTCTGACCCGTCCGGCTATGTTCGTCATGGTATTGTTTTTGAGCGTGTACCATACCATTCGGGCCGTGCTCGCGGGACTGAGTTCCCGTCAGGCGCGCCGCCTGGTCTGCGGCGGGGCGGTTGTCTCCGTGCTGGTGCTGGCCCTGATCGTGTGGCCGTCCATGGCGGATGAGATCGCGGAGGGAGACGGGATCGAGATCGTGGATTCGTTTGAGACGGCGACCCCGGAGCCCACGCCGATTGAGACCGTGGAGCCCATTGCGACAGAGGAGCTGACGCCGTCCGAGAGTCCGACGGAGACGCTGGAGCCTGTGGAGACGCCGGCGCCGGAAGCGAGCGGCGAGGAAGATCCGGCGGAGACCGCTGCGCCTGTCGATACGGCTGTGCCGACGGAGGGAGAAGAAGCGGCGCAGGACGAGGAGGACGGAGCGACAGACGAGGCTGAGCCGACCGGAGAAGAGCCGGGCGCAGAGACAGAGACGAACCGGGCGATTCGTTCGGGCCGTGAAAGACGTATAGATCTCCCGCAGCCGAGAGAGGCCATCAATGTTTCTGATTTGGATATTACTATTTATCCACAGGAAAAAGTTAGCGGTGAATACAAGGAGCTTTCGGAAGAAAGCCGGACATTGAGAGTAGAGGTGAAGCCCGAAAGCGTAAAGCCAGATGTGGAGACGGTCAGCTTTCAATGGTATGAGGGAGATGAGCGAATTGAAGGGGCAGACGGGATGACTTATACGATCCCGGTAGGACATAATGCTGGAACATATAACTTTTATTGCGAGGTAACTAATACAGCCAGGGAAGATTCCTCTATTAAAAAAGAAAAAAAAGTTGGACCTGTAGTGGTAGAAATTAGTAAAAAAGAACCAACAGAAAATGATGTGGTCTACACGATTCCCAAAGAATTGTGGTATACGGCAACAGAGCACGTTATCCCGGTTGAGGCAAAAGATGAAATCGAGGGTCTGGGACAAGTGGATATTCAGGCGACGCGTGCGGGAACGGGAATACCTAGTAAATTGATAACAGTGGGGGACTATGATCTGGAATTGTCTTTTAAAGGTGGGATTAACTATAAAGCCAAAAGCATTTCTTTAGATGAGACCGTGACGATCAAGCGCCTCGAGACGCCCGCCAATGCCTATACGATCAGAGGAACCAAGGGAAATGAAAAGGACGGAACACAGTGGTATACAACCGATGTGATGATTTATCCGAGAACCGGTTACCAGATTGGAACAAAAGAAGACGGCGATTTTCTGGATGTTCTCACATACAGTGAAAATCAAGAGGATCCGTTGTATCCTGAGGCAGTCTATCTGAAACAGAAAAGTACTGGGGCTGTCACAGAAAAAATTGCGATTGATAAATTCCGCGTTGACACAACTCCTCCTACCGGAGAGTTCCATATCAATGGAAAAAAGCTGGAGCCGGCCGAAGGAGATGGAGCCATTTATTGTAACAACACCGCGGGCATTACGATTGAGCCGACGGGAGACGGATTGTGCTCAAAGGAGGACGTGGAGTGTTCCTGGTATGTGTCGCCCAGGCTGCTGAGCAATCCAAACACCGCGTCAAGATGGACGTCTGGCAAAGAGGTGGCTGTGGAGGAGAGCAGAGAGCGATTTTATCTCTATGCCAGATTGGTGGATCAGGCGGGAAATAAAGGCTATATTTCCACCGCCGAGATTATCATTGATAAGAAAGAGCCCCAGATTTTTTGCGAGGGAAAGAAGCTGAAGGACAATAGGACATATATTGCCGATGAAAAGACATTTACCGCAGAGGATGAGAATCTGAAAAGCGTTACTCATCAGAGAACGGGTGATGAACAGATCGTGACGGTGGAGGGAAATTCCTTTACACTCGTCAGTCCGGCGCAGGAAGGCGGTTCTGCGGAATATACAATTATAGCGGTAGACAAGGCGGGAAATGAAACAAAGGTGGAGCACGTCACGCTGACCGATCCGGTGGATGATGTGACCGTGAGCAGCATGGATTTTGGCACGCTGACCTACGGAGACGCGACGGATGGACTTGCAAAGGAGCTGACTTTGACCAAAGGAGCCGACTATAATATTGAAGCGGATCCGGTTATTGAGTCTGTGAATGCGCTGCCGGACGAGAAGGGAGGAGAGTATTTTGATCTCGCGGGGGACAGCGCGTCCGGGTATACGATCTGCCCGAAGCCGGGGCTGCACGCCGGAGAATATGAAAATACTTTCCGGATTCACTACAGTGGCACGGAAACAGAATCTTCAATAAAATTTACTGCCCATGTGACAATAGAAAAGGCAGATCTCACCGTAACCTATACAGGACATACCGCGTACTACCACACGATACCGGATTTCACGCCCTATCTGGAAGTGACCGGGTTTGTAAATGGAGATACGGTGGAGAGCGTGCGTGAGGCGGAGAAGGAAGCATTTGACAGCGCTGTGGGCGTGGAGTACAACGGAGACGACGGGCTTCCTAAGCGCGCTATGGTTACGGATCCTCTTGTCATGCCGAAGACAGGCGGAGAGACGAGGGATTATGTGATAAGTACAGCAAATTCCGGTACCCTGACTGTGGAGCGCCGGACAGCGGAGCGGGGAAAGCAGTACACGCTTGACGGCCTCGAGGGCCGGGACGGCTGGTTCAACTCCGAGGTCTCGGTGAGCCCGGTGAGGGAGAGTACCGACGAGGCGCCGGAGGGCTATGTTATCAGCAGCACGACAGAGGACGGCGCCTACAGCGAGGAGGTCTTTCAGCCGGTGAACTGGAAAGAGGAGACCGATGCGGAACAGACGGCGCAGTTCTATCTGATGAACAAGAGCACCGGCGAGATTTTCTCCCAGTCCTCAGAAACCATCAAGATTGACAAGACGCCGCCGTATCTGCAGGAAGAGCAGGGCATTTACGCGGCAGATCAGTGGTGGAGGGAATTTGTAAACGCAGTGACATTTAACAAGTTCTTCAACGACACGATGCAGGTAGACATCAGCGCGACGGACGACCTCAGCGGAATTGATGAAGAGATGGGTATTCAGTACTATGTGGCCAATGAGCCCGTGGAGCTTGATTGGCTGCAGGGAGAAGATGTTCCCTGGCAGACCGGAGATTCCTTTTTCCTGGAACCGGATGATTGGGGGAAGAAGATTGTATATGCCAAAATCACCGACCGATCCGGCCTGTCGCTCTATCTGTCCACCGATGGACTGCTCATGGACAACAAGCCGCCTGCCATCGAGGTAGTCAAGGATGGTGAGGAGTATATAACAGAAGTAAAGGAGATTCTGGTGTCCGACAGCAATCTCATCGAGACTACGCTGTACGAGGGCACGGATACGATGCAGGAAGGAAAGTCCTATCCAGTGGAAAATGGTGAGAGCCATATCACGATTGAATGCCCGGAGGAGGGATCGAAGATCTATACCATCGTGGCAAAGGACGGCTCCTATAATATGTCGGAAAAGACATTTACGATTACAAAGCCGATTTACAATATCAAAGCGGAGAAGATATATCTCAGCGAGGTGACATACGGGTATACCGGCGCTCCTTCCGCCCGGGTGACATGGAAGAACAGATCGGACGCCAATGCGGACGCCACGGTTTCGGATGTGGCGCTGAGCGACGCGAACAATTTCGCGGTGACAAAAGAGGGCGACGGATATATAATTTCCGCGAAGCCGGATCTTCCCGCCGGAAATTACAGCACGCAGGTCACTCTGACCTACAACGGGAAGAAAGTGGAGGAGACCACGGCTGCTTTTTCCGTGAAAAAAGCGGTGCTGAACGCAAGATATCTCGGAGAAAACGTGTACTACAATATGACGCCGGATCTTCAGAACACCATTCAGGTGACAGGATTTGTGGGTTCGGAAAATGCTTCCACCGCTTCCGGCTATGTGGCTCCGGTCCTTGCGTTTAAGGGAGCGGCCAAGGAGACCCGCTCGTTAGAGCCTTCCGGCGGAGCGGCGGACAATTATAAGTTCCTATA
>CANPZR010000024.1 GCA_947589175.1 uncultured Lachnospiraceae bacterium
TCTTTTCCGGCACGGCCCGCTCTCTGGGATAGCCCTGTCCGCTCTCCTCACAGAACAATTTTTCAAAAATATACTCCAGATTGAGGTCGCCGCCCCAGCCGAAACCCTTAGCAAAGGGAATCGCAATCGCGTTCCCATCGTTAATCTGGGCAAATGTATAGGCGTCCAGCGCATCTTCCACATGGCCGCAGATCACGCCCGGAAATGAATTGCAGGCGAGCATGGCGCCCTCCCCCGTTCCGCAGCCGGTGATTACATAGTCCGCCGCCCCGGAATTGAGCAGGACAGCCGCCAGTATTCCCACCTGTACATAGGTGAGCTGGCATGTGTCCTCCGCCGTGTACATCCCATAATTTTTTACCTCAAAGCCCATCGGCTCCACCACATTTTTTAAAGCCCTTTCAATTACCTCATTTTTTGCCGCCTGGCTATTTTCATTTATCAACGCAATCTTCATTTTTATAAACCGCCTTTCTCAAAAAATATTTCTGCATTTATCTGTTCTTTTTTCAAATCCTCTCACGGCTGCTTTCCGATATAAGCCAGAATCCCGCCATCTACATACAAAATATGTCCGTTTACAAAATCCGACGCCCTGGACGCCAGAAACACAGCCGGTCCCATCAGATCCTCCGGATCGCCCCAGCGCTCCGCCGGCGTCTTGGCAATAATAAAGGAATCAAACGGATGCGGACTCCCATCGGCCTGTTTTTCCCTGAGCGGCGCCGTCTGCGGCGTCGCGATATAGCCCGGTCCGATGCCGTTACACTGAATATTGTACTTTCCGTATTCAGAGGCAATATTTCTGGTAAGCATCTTTAGCCCGCCCTTCGCCGCCGCATAGGCGGACACCGTTTCGCGTCCCAGCTCGCTCATCATAGAGCATATATTGATAATCTTTCCGCCCCCTTTTTTTATCATGCCGGGAATCACTGCCTTGGACACAATAAATGGCGCAATCAGGTCGATATCCACTACTTCCTTGAACTCCTCGCTGCTCATCTCTGTCATGGGGATTCTCTTGATAATCCCCGCATTGTTCACAAGAATATCGACCGTGCCGGATGTCCTTTCAATCTCCCCGACCATTTCCCGGACTGCTGCCTCATCCGTGACGTCACAGATATATCCTTTCGCGTCGATTTCTCTTTTTTCATATTCCTTCAGCGCCGTTTCCAGATGTCCTTTATCCCGGCAGTTAAACGCAATACGCGCCCCGGCCTTCGCCAGCGCCTCCGCCATAGCAAAGCCGATGCCATACGCCGCGCCTGTAACTAACGCCGTCTTTCCCTCCAATGAGTATAATCCGTTTAGAAAATCCTGTTCCATATCTGTTTCTCCTTCCATTCATTTTGCGCTAATCTACGGCATAATCGCAGCGCACGTCCTGTCCGCTCCATATCTTTTTCGACGTCCACTCACAGTCCGGCCTTTTCCAGAAATCATGCTCCGCAGGCAGCCCAAGCGCCAGAAAAACGCTCTCGCACAAATACAGGCTTCCCACGCAGATATATCCCTCTGCCAATCCCGGCTGACAGCCGTACACGCCGGGCACGAGCCATCCGTCCGCGTCAAACATCTCCTCATTTTCCATCACCTTCCGGATTACGGCATCCAGCGCGCACCTCGCCTGCTCGCAGGGCAGATGCTCCGGAAGAAATCCCTGCAGCGCCGCCTGCGAAAGCAGCTGAAACGCTCCAAAACGATAGGTGACAGAGCGGCCGATTACGGGATAGCTCCCGTCCGGTCCAATCATTTTCTCCAGAATATCCGCGTATCTTGACGCGCGCTTTTCACACACGGCAAGCTGCTCTCTGTAATCCTCTCTCACATCCTGAAATGTGCGGAGCACGTCCAGATACATGGGCTGAATGACAAAGCTGTTATAGTAATCCCAGTGAAAATTCGGACCGTCCCCATACATTCCATCTCCCACATACCAGTTCCGGAACATATTGACCGCATACTCCACACGCGTCATATCATAGTCCGCTTCCCCCGTCACATACAGCGCCGCCTCAATCATTGCGGAAAAAAAGATCCAGTTGGATACAAACGGGGTAAATTTTCTCGTCGCCCTCAACGCGTCCGCCAGATTTTTCCTGGCGTCCGCGGAAAGCTGCCGATAGAGCTGCTCCGGCGCCCGGACAATTCCGTGGGCCAAAAACGCCGCGTCCACTAACGCCTGTCCATACCCCTCTGTAAAATTCATGTAATCCGGTGATGCGGGATCCGTCGCCTCCCCGATTGCTTTTCTCGCAAGCTCCCGGTACTTATCCTGCAGCGCTTTCTCCTCACCGGTCACACTCTCAAGCTCCAGCCACGGCGCGATTCCGCACACGGTCCGCCCCAGCGCCTCCAGGTGCATATACATTTCTCTGTCCGGATGAAAAACCGTCGGCATATTTTTCTTCAGCGTCCTTCGGGCGAGGTTCTCAAGAACCGGATCCGCAATTTTGAGCATCGTCCGTATCCAATAATTTCTCATATTTTTATCCCCCTCTCTCACCACATAAACCACTCCCTGCTGCACAGTTTAAAAATTGCCTCCGTAAAATAATAATCGCCATAGACAATCGGAAAATTGTGCTTTTCATCATGGTATGCCACAGAGCCGTTTTCCACAATATAATCGGAGTCCGTGTCCCAGCAGCACCTCTTTTCTTCCAGCGTCCTCAATAATTTCACAGCTGTTTCATGATAAAATAATTTTTCATTCTCCGGCACATGGCTCGCAATCTCCAGCATGCCGCAGGCGGCTATCGCGGCGGCCGTGGAATCCTCCCAGTCCAGTCCCTCATCCTGGCAGAAATCAACCGGAATCAGTCCGCTCTCCGGAATACACGACGCGAAATAAGCCGCCGCTTTTTTTGCCGTTTCCAGATATGACTTCTCTCCGGTATGGCGATAGCTCAAGGCTAATCCGTATATCGCCCAGCCCTGGCCTCTGGTCCACGAGGAGCCGATTTCCTTTCCCTGCCCTCCCAGCGTTCCGACCACTTCCCCGGTATTCACATCAAACTGGACAATATGATTGACCGAGCCATTCTCCCGGACAAAGGCTCTCTGCGCCGTATCCGCATGGGCTCTGGCAATCTGGTAAAATCTCGGATCACGCGTTTCCTCCGACGCCCAGTACAAAAGCGGAAGATTCATCATGCAGTCAATAATCGCCCATCCTGCCGTGCCCCCGTCTCCCGCGTCGTTCCACGCCCGTATAAAGCGCCCCGCCGGATTGAACCTCCCGGCCAGGTTGGACGCCGCCAGCAGCGCCCGGTTCTTCGACGCCTCGTTCGCCGTCAGCTTGTAATCCGCCACCGCCGTGAGCAGCCACTTAAATCCGCTGTCATGATCCATTCCCATATAGTGCATCAGGCTCTCGTCCAGCTTATTCTCTATATTCTCCGCCACCTGACGGAAAATCTCATCGCCATAGGCGTGATAGAGCTGCCACAGCTGCCCGCCGTAAAAGCCGTTGGTCCACCAGTCAATCCGATTCGACCAGTCGTCAAAAATCCCGTCCACTGTCAGATAAGGAATTTTGTCCCTGCTCCTCTCGGCTGACATTTTCATCTTTTCGTAAATTTTTTCGGCAATTTTGCCTGCCCATTCATAATCCCCGCTCCGCATAGAATCCTCCTTGTAAATAATTCCAAATAAAAATATTTTATAAGACTGATACCAATATACCGCATTGACAATCCAGATGTAATATCCTATACTGTTTTATACTAACATTTTTAACTATTTTTAAAGGAGTGAAGCCATGTTTTCCATTATCCGCGGCGGATGTTTTTCCCGACATTCCTCTGACTTTATCATGAACCGTCCGAACGGTCTTCCCTATTACGTTTTATTGATTATTAAATCATATTCCGAGCTTGAAATCGAAGGACAGAGAATGGTCTGCCACCCGGACAGCGCCCTGCTCATAAGGCCGGACACGCCCTACTCCTACCAGAATCCGCACGGCGAGTACATTGACGACTGGCTCCATTTCACCTGCCGCCCGGAGGATATCGCGGAGCACGCGGCCCTGTTCCACAAATGCTTTCCCGTCAGCAGCACGCGTGTCCTCACCACGTACATACAGCAGGCTCTCTGGGAAAATCACTATTCTGAATCCAAGGAATATTATGTGGATTCGCTTTTCAGAATCCTCTTAAAGCATCTGACAGAAGATTATTATAAAAAAGATATGGAAGAATATAACCCCTATAAATATAAATTGCAACAGCTGCGGCTGGAAATCCAATCCGCCCCGTACAGAAATTATACCGCCAGAGAAACCGCCGCCGGATTGGGCGTCAGCGCGTCTTATTTCCAGAGCCTGTACCGGAAATTTTTTCATATTCCATTTAAAACGGACGTCATTCATATGCGGATCGACTACGCCAGAGAATTGGTCAGCACAACGGAAATGTCCTTTGAGCAGATTGCGTACCAGTGCGGCTATTCAAGCGAAGTGCATTTTTACAGGCAGTTTCTGGCTAAGACCGGCATGACGCCGGGGGAATACAGGAATACCTTTCTCTAAGCCCGCCGGTCTTTTCTATTATTTTTCCTACATGCCGGAACTCTGCGGGTACACGAACAGGGGCGGCCCTATCCGGATCCGCCCCTGTCGCGACATAAAAGGGAGGTATGCAAAATTATTGCTTAAACTTATTAATCAAGACTTCTAACTGAGCCGACAGCTCTTTGTTTTCCTCCGACTGTCTTTGTATCAGCTCCGCAATTCCTGATGTAGTCTCATTTTTCTGAATAATCATGTCAAAAGCGCTCTGGTTTTCACTTGTATTTATCTTCACATCATCCATATTAGAAGATATCTGCATAATTGACTTATACAGCTCATTTACAGCGTCCTCTACCAGATCCAACTGATGCTTGATCGTTGTAACTTCCTCGCTGTAATCGGTAGATTTCTCTACAAAATCCTTGAACTGCTCCACTACATCATTTTCAATGAACTGTATAATTGTCTCAAAGCAGGTATTGACCATGTCGATACTTGTATCCGCGTTTTCGCAGAGAGACTGAATCATGGACGCCGTATCTTGGGATGTATCGGCCAGCTTGCCGATTTCCTCGGCAACCACCGCAAATCCCCGTCCGCTTTCTCCGGCTCTGGCTGCCTCAATCGAAGCGTTCAGCGACAGGAGGTTTGTCTGACCGGAGATATTCAGAATCTCTGACGCCAGCTCGTTAATTTTAGACAGTTCACGCAGATTTTCGATTGCGTTCTGGACGGAAATCCGCGTCCTTTCCAATGTCTCCTGCCCATTTTTATATGAACTGCCGGCCTGCTGTTTCATGGACTGGGCGCTGGCAATTACATCATTGCTGCTCTTGACGGACGACATAATATTGTTCCTGACGTCCTTTACCACAATATTAATCTTGTCAATTTCACCGCCGACATTCATAACATTATTGTTTGTATTCTCAATCGACGAGGAAAATTCCTCGGTCGTCGCCACGTTATCCACTACGCAGTCGATCAGCTCATCGGCGGATGTATGCAGGTTATCCGCCTTGCCATCCAGAGTAATTCCACAGCTTTTAAGGGTATTAATAACATCTCTCAGCGAAACGACCAGACTCTCCGTCGCCTTGGATATGCTTCCGATTTCGTCTTTCCGCTCCGCGTATTTATGAATAGCCTTTTTCTCTGTAATATCCAACTGCTGCAGTGCCACGAGGCTTTCCTCCAAAACCTCCAGGGGCTTTGTCATCCTCCGAATCACAACAAATGTAACGACTGTCAAAATCACAAGCGCCGCAATCGCGAAAATAACCATCACATTTCTCAAACCGGTCGTAGAGGCAAAAATCTCCGACTGAGCATTTTCAATCATAAACAGCCAGCCATAATCTGCCATGTAATAATATGTCGCCAGGCAGCTCTTACCATTCTTTTCATACTCCAGATAACCGCTGGCATCTTCTTTCTGGCCATTTAATTTCGCGCAGAGATCCTGAATATACCCCTCCTCCGCAACAGTGGCAACCTTGCCTTCTTCTTTTGTAAAAATATACTGGCTATCTTTCACATTAACCATACAATACTCAGCGCTTTCCATCCCGCTGATTGTCATTCCGTCCAATGTCTGAATCAGTCCCTCTGTATATACGGCTCCGCCGACAAATCCAAGAGGATTATGAGAATCATCAAATATCGTCTGATACAGCGAAACTACCTGCAGACCGCTGGCCGGAGATATCAAAATACCTGTATTATACACGCCTTCCACGCTCGACATCGCGTCCTGAAGCTGCTTTAAGGAATCGCCCTCGCGAGTATATATGCCGACAACTTCCGGATTGGTATGTGTAAGAACATGGGAATCCCATTCCGCTATATACAAACCGTCCAGATTGTCCACATCTGACGAAAAAGCCTCTGTATAGGCCTGCGCCGCCTTGAAAGCAGCTTCATCCTTCGGGTTCTCCAAAAGCGCCTTGACTTCTCCCGCTCTGCTGTACGCCTTCAGCGTGCTCTCTGTCTGTCTGACATAGCTCTCCACAATCTGGGATCGCTCCTGCGTGATGGCTTTCATATTATTGATTGCCGTGTCCTTAGCAGAAGACGAAGTCTGCCCGATTACAAAATAAGATAAACATGCAATGGCAATAATCTGCATCACCATGACCGCTGCCGTAATCTTCTGCCCTAAAGTAACTTTAAACATCCCTTTCATCTGCTGAACCCTCCTGCGTATCCTCATCTGATATTTCGCCCCTGATAAAGATCAATTTAATCATCGTCTTGATTATGACTCTAATTATGTTTCTAATTAGGATGATGGTTAAATTCTATCACGCTCACCAAAATCTGTCAATATCTACATGCCTGTCTGTTGAGAAGAATCAAGAATCCTGCCGGATATGAATCACCAGTTCTTCTCCGCCCTCGATCTCTCCCACAAGTTCCGCCGTTTCAAGCCACGAAAGAGCGTCGCTGTCCGTCACGATTTCCGGCTTCGTGCGCAGTTTTTTCCCCGCCTCCGACACCCCGTTATTTTCAATAAACAATCGACACGCCTGCCCCTCGCAGTCCGTTCCGGAAAGGATATAGCGGGCGGATAGGCGCGCCGTGCCATCCTTATCAATCCGCTGCAGGTCAACGCCGGGTGAAAGTATCTCCCCCTCAAAATAGCGGCTTTTCGCATGGCCGGAAAATACGATCATCTGAATATCCTGATGGCTTCCCGTGATGGGAACCGCCGTCTCTATTTTCACAAAAATCGTCAGTATTTCTTCACCGCTCATATCTTTCCACTCCTTCCTCATCTCCGCGCTGTTATTCGCGCGTCACTCCACCAGGCTGTTATTTTCGTGTTACTCCATCAAAAAGATGCGGCAGCGCATTATAAATGTACTCATAACAGTCCACATATGTATGGATTCCGCCCTTTTTCAGACAGTAATGAAAATTGCCGGAATCCGGATCTGGGCTGGCGTGGAACCACTCTTTTCTCTCTGCCATCTCGCGAAGCATGGTGTCCATGGCTTCATAGGCAATATCCTTGTCCCCCGTACAGGCGTAAAGCACAAATTCCTCGGGCGCAACGCCGCTTTCTTTTATGCTGTCCACGATACAGTCCACTGTCTCCTTCGCGCGGGAAGCGCCTCCTTGTACCTCCTTGATCCAATAGTCACCGCTCATGGGAAGAAAATATTTCACTTCCCGCAAACACTGGCAGAACACGCTCCAGGTAGTCTCCGCTCCCATGGAAAAGCCTCCAAATGCTCTTGCTTCCCGTGTCCGGAATGTTCGGAACTTCTCATCGATCGCAGCAATCAGATCCCACTTCATCTCCATCGGGAAACGATGCGTCAGCGCGCACGCTGCCTCCACGCCTGTCCGCGCCTCCTCGTTCCCCTCAAACATAAAGGATGGCGCCACCACGATCATGGACTGCGCGTATCCCGATTCTATACAGGCGTCCAGCATGGTCTTGAGCGTGGTTTTTGCTTCCAGACCGCCAAACAGCTCGTCCGAATTGCCGCCGCCACCATGCATGAGATACAGAACCGGATACCTTTTTTGCTCCGAGGCCCCGTATCCGTAGGGAAGATACACCAGCGCGTCTTTTTCAATCATGCGCTTTTCCTCATCATAGCTCTCCGAGGCGTAATCGACGCGAACCAGCTTCCCGGCATGGGAAACTGGTTCGTACACATCCTCGGGAGGCATCAAAAACTTCATTTTCTCCAACATAGCTTTTCGTTCCTCCTCGTTCAATTTTCAAACATACTTATTTAAAACATGCCTTCGCGAAATTGTATAATCCTTTTCCGCTTGTCGTGAAATCATGTCCGCCGGAAAATTTGCACCAGATATGTTCCGATCCATTTTTCTCCAGTGCCTCATGATAGCTTTTGGGATATGTGCCCACGACGGTATCCCGCAGGCCCGCAAAAATCATAAGCTTTGTCTTTCCTTTATACTCATCCTTTATTTTAAATTCATCCTCTGTAAACAGCCCTTCCTCCCTCACGTTATTAAAGAAATAAGGGAAAATTCCCGGTGCCGGGCAGCATGCCGCTACATAACCAAATGTATCCTGCAGTTTCATTCCCAGATGCAGAGCTGTGCGGCCGCCCATGGAAAATCCAATAATTGCCGTATTCTCCCTGCCCGTCTTGACAGAATATGTCTTTTCAATATAGGGCTTTAAATCATTCTGGAAATCGTTAATAAAATTATCGAATGCCTGGTAATTGGTAATCTGCCAGCAATCCGCCGGATTGGCTCCGTCATTGGCTCTGGCCCGGCAGTTCGGCATGACAAGAATCATCTCCTCAGCCTCGCCGCTGGCAATCAGATTGCCTATAAGGACGTCCGCTTTTCCCTCTACGACCCACTGGGTGTGATCCTGTCCCAGACCGTGGCACATATACATAACCGGATACTGCTTATCCTCACTGTAATTCGGCGGAAGAACAATGTTCACCTTTCTGTCCTTGCCGGTCGTTTCAGAATGGTATGTATCCGTCTTTACCTGACCGTATACAACGCCGTCTTTTTTTGCTTTGTAATCGGACGGCACCGGATAATTCGCGTCCCCATCCTCCGGGCTCACAGTCGCGGACGGTTCTTCTTCCTCCTCATCGTCCATATCCGTTGAATTATTCTTTTTCTTTACTGTCACTTTACATGTAAATTTCTTCTTTCCCATTTTCGCTGTAATTACCGCCTTTCCCTTTTTTACCGCGCGAATCTTCGCAGAAGCTTTTCCCGTGCTCTTAACAGTCGCAACACTTTTTTTAGAAGAACTCCATTTTACTTTAAGTTTGGCTCCCTTGATTTTTATAGTCTTAGTCTGTCCTGCCTTCATACTGAGCGCAGACTGGCTAATCTTTGCCGCCGCCTGAGCCGGACTCGCAGGCATGAACCCCAATACAAGCGCAAGTGCCATCACAACAGTAATGATTTTTCTCAATTTCTTCACAATGCTTCCCCCTTTGAAATTTGATTATAATATTAATTAGATTTCTAACTAATAATAACACCTTCTTTCACCTCTGTCAACTTCCAATTATGAAAACAATTGTCCGTTCCACCTCTGAAAATCCACATAGCAATGAGCCGGCACACACTCGTGTACCGGCTCACCAAAAACGCCTGCTATAAAATTATCAGCGACACAAGAGAAAACGGAATCACCTATGCAAAAAGACAATTTCACGATAATCCAGCATATCATAGATCCGTTTCGCGTCGGACGGCTCCAGATTCAGGCATCCGTGGGAACCGTTAGTCTTGTACAGATCCTTGGACCACCGGCTCCAGGGCTGCCAATTCGCCGGGTGGAAACCGGTTCCCGTCCAGGTAATGCGGACCCAGTACTCCACAAATGTCTTGTAGTCCTCGCCCACCATGGTGTAGTTCTGCCTGTGTTCCTTGATGAAAAACGCGCCGGTGGTAGTCTCCCGGCCCTCGACCGGAAGTCCCGATATGCAGCGGCAGGAAAAGGCTACCTTGCCCTTGCGGAACACGTACACCATCTGCTCGCTCAGGGACACCTCGGTATAGTTTTTGGTATCCCAGTCATTGACAAAATCCACATAATCCTTTTTAAACGCCGTGTTCAGATATACGGGCTTATTGGAAATCGTGATTCCCTTTTTATTGGCTCCGCTGGGATCGCTGATATACGCCTCGGTCTTGGCGGAATCTATGTTCTGCTTCAATGCCTTCTTGGCCTGCTTGACCGTCTTGTCATAATCCATCTGCCAGCCGTAATCGCCCCCGGCCACAGCGACCTTTTTTCCCGTGTGCGACTTAAATCTCCGGGTCTTGCCCACGGTCTTGTATTTGAGGCAGAATTTCTCCACCCATTTTTCTACGGCCTTGTTGTTATAAACAATTTTTCCATTTTTATAAGTAATCCACTTCGCGATGTTCTCCGGCGTAATCTGCTCCTTAACTCCCTCGCCCATGTTCCAGCTGATGAAGCGCAGCGCCGCGTTGTTGCAGAGGGAGACCTGACTGTTCAGATCCTCGTCCTCCGATGTGATTTCCGGCTTTTCATAGACGTCCGGATACTGCTGCCCGTCGGTGAGATCCATCTCCACGCGCCCCTGACGCAGCGCCTCTTTCACCGCCTCGGAAAATGCCGGCTGCTGCAATTTATTTCCATTGATTTCGGCCACGCTCGCGTACTGATTCTTTTCCTTGACAAATTCCGCATGAGCCGAGACCGGATTCTGGATCTTGTAGGTCGAGCTCCCCCGGACTATCTCCGACTGGTCGAGGCAGTTCTCCAGCTTCGCCTCGTCGTAGGAGACGTCGTAGCCTATTGTGGATTCGCCCACTTTGGAAAATGGCATCAAAAAATTCTGGTGCTGCTTCTCAAACAATTCATCCCACTGGGACGCCATATTGATGGAAAAGTTAATGTCGTCGCCGGATATGGTCAGGCTTCCATCATTTCTTCCCTTAATGTCCAGCTTGTAATCCTGATAGAGCTCCAACATCTTATTCTTTGATTCTTCCAGGGTCTCCCCCGCCACATCGACGCCATTGATCGAAGTGCCCGGATACCACCGGTCCCCGTAGTGAACGTTCTGATAGACCGTATAGCCCCCGATCCCCAGAACAACAACGCCTGCCAAAATTCCCAGTGTGATCCAAATTGCTTTTTTCATCTCGTCATCCCTTATCTTTCCCTACATTATTAATACATACTGATCTTTTTAAATCAATCAGACCAAATACGATTATATTACATTTGGGAACGAATGACAAGTGGGTATTAAATTTTATGAAAACTCCACAAATTTTTTATCTGCGGCGCCAGCCTGTCATAGTCCCAGAGCATCTCGCTATTTTCAGCGCTGTTGGGATCGTGGATCTCAATGCCCCCGTCCCGCACGCCCGTCAGCACGATAAAATGTCCCTCCGTTGTAAAATCTCCCGGCCTCATGCTGCAGATGATCGGATGCCCGGTGCCAAGTTCCCTCTCGACCACCGCTCTATCTAAACTGATTTCTACTCCCTGCACCCCGAAATGCGCGCATCCCCGCGTGATAAAATCCCATGTCGTCCCCGAGCCCTCCACATAATATCCGTTCTTTTCCGCGTACTCCGCGACCGCCTTCGGCGTTGCCTTTTTGTTTTTTGTCAGCCCGACCGCTATCATGCTTATGCAGGTGGGCGCGCAGCCGGATTCCCCGATGGTGCTCTCCCCGTAGGAAATCCAGTCCCACCGCATGTCCGTCTGCAAGAGGAGCGTCACGTCCGCCGCAAGCTCCTCCTCGGTCAGCTTGCAGGGCGGGCGCTCCGTCCCCACATTGAACAGGCTTCCGCTCTCAAACGCCTTCACCGCGCCTGCAAGCGGGTTTTCACCCTGCGATCTCATCAGGCACGCCGCCAGTATAATCCGGACAATCGTGACAACCAGAAGAACCGCAAAGCCGATGAGCGCGATTCCGCAGGCCCTTCTTTTCCATATTCTTTTTTTCTGCATCTGATATTTTGCTCTTGTATTCATACACGCACTGCACCTCCTATGTCTATTAGCGTACCACGGCGCGCTCTTTCGTACTTGCCTTTTTTCTTGCGTATTTCTTACGATTTTATGATAATGCGATCCGCCTCCTCACTCTCCAGGCGGCCGAACGCGCATGCCCGCCTGTATGTCATCCGCTTTCTCCACCACCGGCATATCTTCCGGAATCCCAATGACCGCCGCATAATCCTCATCTGTCGCCATCGGCTCCACCGACACGCGGCTGACCACGAAATAATCTCCGAGCGCGCTCTCTTTTTTCTCCAGCGCGAACACAAAATATCCGTGCTCGTCCCGGCGCAGCGCGCCCGCGGGAATCACATCGTCAAAAGACATCTTTTCCCCGCTCTCGCCCCGGACCGCGCCGGGCTCCGGATACCCCGTGGCTACGGCGGGCAGGTTCCGGTTGTAATTGACTCTCGACCAAATCGTGAGCAGAATCACAAGAATAAAATAGCCGCTCATCCATTTTCCAAACACGAATACCCCACCCCCTCTCGAAGCGCCCTCTGCCCGTAGTAGAGCGCAATCAGCACCGGCACGGCGTAGAACCACGCGCCCGCGAAGGACGCTCCCGGGTTCTCGGCGTGAATCTCCCCCAGAAACAAAGACAAAGGCTGCCTCTCCTCCTCCCGGATAAACACCACCGCCTGGTCTATGAGATTCCAGTAATCCACAAACACGAGCATCGCCAAAGACGCGAGGCCGGGTTTTATGAGCGGCAGAACGATTCTGAAAAAAATACAGCCATGCCCCGCGCCGTCCATTTTCGCCGCCTCGATATAGGTATAGGGAATCGTCCGCATCTGCTGCCACAGAAGAAACGTCCCGAACGGGTGAAAAATCCCCGGCAGGATAATGGCGGCATAGCTCCCCAGCCGCAGCGTCTGCGCGACAAAAAACTGCGGCATCAGCGTGACCTGCATCGGCAGGAGCATCACCATTATATATAAGAAAAATACCGCCTCCTTTCCCCGGAAACGCATGACCGTAAACGCGTAGGCCGCCGCAGCCGACACGGCGAGCTGTCCCGCGAGGACCGGCAAGGTCAGCCTCACGCTGTTCCAGAGCATATGAAAATACACCGGACTGTCAATCAGCGTCTGGAATTGTTTTATAAACTCCATATAAACCTCCCTTCTAAGCGAAAACAAATAACCAATGTGAAATTGCTCACATCTTGAAACAATAAGCTATTGAGCTTATTGTTCACACTGACCACCTATTCACCACTTAATTTTGCTGAGACCGCACGCTCCGCCCGGTACAGAATGAGAATCAGGCACAAAAGCCCGCCGGTCAGCACATACACAGCGCTGACTAGCTTCGGGTAATTTAAGGACGCCAGCGTGCTGTTCATAAAATGCTGCAGCAGATACATCGGCTCCGGCGGATACGCCCCCGTCATGAGGTAAATTTCCTTAAATATCTTAAAGGAATTGACAAGGGACATGATGAGCACGAGAAACGAGGTCGGCGTCAGATACGGCAGGGTGACATGGACAAAGCGCCACCACGCCCCCGCGCCCTCCGCGCAGGCGCACTCGTAAAATTCCGGCGGAATCCGGCTAAGTCCGTTTAGGTAAAGCACCATATTGTAGCCGATATTTTTCGAGAGAAAAATCAGGACCATGAGCCACATACCGTAGCTTTCTTCCGCAATCAGATTTTCCCACACAAACGCCATCAGGGCGGATGGCAGCACAAGCGGAATCAAAAAGATCAGCCCCACCCATTCGCTCCCCCTCGTCATTTTATGGAGGAGCAGCGCCAGCGCCAGAGATAACACCACCCCGGCCGGTATGCCGCACGCCAGAAAAATCCCCGTATTTTTCAGTCCGAGCAAAAAATATTCATTGGAAAATAGCGCGATAAAATTTTTCAGCCCCACAAATTCCCTCTGAATGGGATTGTCCACAAACGCATATACGGCAGAGAGCAGAAACGGCGCCACATAAAAAATCAAAAAACCGCACAGGCTGACTCCCAGCATGACCGCCACGGCGCCGTCCCCCGCCCGGAACCGCCTAAACCTGACCATCTTATTTTTCACACTTATCCCTCCTACTGCTCATCAAAATACTGCTCCATCTTTTTCTGGATTTTCTCCGCCGTCTCCTCCGCGCTCTGCTTTCCCGCGAAAAACTCCCGGTTCTCCCCGTCCATCAGCATCGTAATCGTGTAATCCATCGTGTGGCAGTCCCCGACCTGGTCCATCCATTTTTTCAGAAGATCGTAGTAATCCTTTTCCTTCACCCCTGCATCGGGATTTCCCTTGGAGTAAAATTTATAATACCGGCTCACCGCGTTTTTAAACCCCTGCCGGTTCACCGGAAGCGCCCACACGGACGGCAGCGACTCCGCCTCCGCGGAGAGCACATATCTCAAAAACTCCCACGCCAGTTCCTTCTGCTTGCCGCGGCTGTTCATCATCAGGCAGTTGTTGACGCTGGTGGAGAGCACTCCCGCCTCGTTGGAAAGGGGAAGGCACCGCCTGACTCCGCCGTCCCGCGCCAGATTATAAAAAGCATTTTGAATCTCAAAATCCAAGGTCGAGGCAAAATAATACTCGTCCTCATAGAAGTTAATTTCCTCGTCGCCCTGGAAATACCTGTGGTCCGCCAGCCCCTTCACGCTCTCCAGCAGCGCCGCGTAATCCCCCGAGGTAAAATCCGCGCGCTTTCCCGCCACATCTAAAAATCGCTCCAGCACGCTGTCCACGAGATTGTCCATGTAGGCGATTTCGCTCTCCTGCGTCAGAAATGTGCGGGGGCGCTCCGTTTCATCCGCCAGTCCCCTTGCCACGTCCATCGCCTTGGGAAAGCTGATTTTCTCCAATTTTTTCAGCTCCCTGTCCTTCTCCTTGCACTCCTTTAACAGCGCGTCCGAAAATCCCACCGTCTTAAAGCGCGCCCCGTAGGGCAAAAGGTAAATGGCGCCCTTTTCATCCTTGTCCGCCTCCAGCACGTTCATAAAATAATTTTCCTCATTTATATCTCCGTCCGCCGCGATATAGGGCGCCAGATTTTCGAAAACACCCATCGCCTTGTATTTTTCAACCGGAAGAAACGCATTGTCAAAAATGTCCTCCGCCTCCCCCGTCATAATCCTCGTGTTGAGATACGTCAAATAATTTTCCACCGCATCCTCCCTGTCCTCCTCGGCGTACACATGAATATCCACCTTTACATTGGGATATTTTTTCATAAACTGCGTGGCGGCGCGCTCGAGAAATTCATTCTGATACAGGCAGGAAATCGTCAGCTCCCCTCGCATTTTCGACGGATCCGGCGCTGTGTGCCGCTCTCCGGAGGAGGGCTCCGCGCTGTTTTCTGAATTGTTGCCGGCCGTACTGCCGCTGGTTCCGGCTGCGCTGCCGTTTGCTATACTGCCGTCGGCTGAACTTCCATTGCCTGCATTGCCGTTTGCTATGCTGCTGTCGGCCGCGCCTCCGCATCCGGTCAGGCATCCCACTCCGATCACGACCGTGCACACCGCGGCGAGCCATTTCTTCCATCGAATCATTTTCATCTTCTTCTCTCCTTTCCGCGCACCACTATGAAAAAACTCCCTGTCATGATGCCCTTCCATCATAACAGAGAGTTGTAAAATACTTGTCATTTAGTTATGTCGTAGTTGTCAATTTTTCAAATTACTTTTATTAAAGAGGTCATTCTGCCTGTTCCGCAAGTAAATTGTAAGTATTTCCATAGTAATTTGTTAGAAAATCTTATGAATTTATAGAGAAATAACACCTTTGTTTTTGATATAATTATTGCATCAAAGCAAGACCGTATTTGCTTATTACTGGCAATTAAAGAATGGGGGCTAGTATGAAAAATAAAAAATATTTGCATGTAATTTGTTATGCGATTTTTATTATATATCTTCTGGTTTTGATGAAAATTGTATTATTCAAATACTCTGGTTTGGTTGATGTCGTTAAGGGAATCGCCACAGGAAATCCAAATGGTTTTAGATCGATAAATTTAATACCTCTAGCATCTATTATTGAATTTGCCAAAATTATTTTAGAGGGTAATTTTACCAAAGGATTTAATAACATTATTGGCAATATATTTATTTTCGCTCCTTTGGGATATTTTTTGCCATTACTATTCAACAAATGCAAAAAAATAAACACGGTAATTCTGGTCGGCTTTATCATCAGTTTCCTGTTTGAAACCTGTCAATATATGCTTTATCTTGGAAGTGCCGATATTGATGATATTATATTAAATTTAATCGGAACAGTTATTGGCTTCGCTTTTTATCATTTTATCATAAGGCTTGTAAAAGAAAAAGAAGCTATAAAATATACAATAACCATTATTTTTTCAATAATAGGTTTTGTTGTTGCAGGCTATTTTGCCATAGACTATTTTGGTATTATGTTTGACATTCAAAATGAGCATGATCTACCTAATGATACCCCGGTGAGTGTTGATGAAGATCAGATCCAGGTCAATTCCAATGATGAATTTGATGAGGGAAGCCAAAAAAAGCCTGATCCTAATGAAAAATTTGATTTTGAAGGAGTTATCACTTCTTTTGACAACGAAAGCGTCACGATAAATATGGCAATGGTAGCGGAATTTGAAGATGATAAGAGTGTAGCAGTTACGGATCAGGTAAAACCAAATCTAATAACAATCAATCTTCTTTCTGATAC
>CANPZR010000025.1 GCA_947589175.1 uncultured Lachnospiraceae bacterium
TGAATCTATATAGACAGCCTCCCCTTTGTCCCTGCGTTTCTCATACTGCTTCAATCCTTCCGGCGTCAGTATGTCAAAACTGCGGGCAAGCAGATTCCCCGGAATCCTTGGTTCAAACCGGAACGGTTTCCCTTTTCCGTCTGCACTCTGCGCAAATCTCGGATGCTTTGGCGTGAAATACTTATTGTCTAACACAGGATTCATGCCACGGATAAAAACAAGGCATTTCCCATTATCCAGCATTCTCACTTCATCCGGCGTCAGGATCTCCCTTCCAAGGACATCCATATTCCGGCTGGAACTGCCCTGTTTTCCCCTGGTCTCTCCGCTAGACCGCTTATCAATGGTCATTTTTCCAAGCAATTTTGAGATATACTCGTGGGTACTCTGCTCATTGCCGCCAAGATAAACGGTCGTGTCACAGTTCCCGGTGATGGTTTCCCATGTATCCTTAAAAAGCGCCTTAATCTGCGCCAGATTCTGAATAATGATAACACTGGATATCTCACGGCTCCGCATGGTGGAGAGAAGGGAGCAGAAATCATCTGGCAATGCGACATTGGAAAATTCGTCTAAAAGAAATGTCACATGGATCGGCAACCTTCCCCCATAATTAAAATCTGCCTGATAATAAAGTTCCTGAAAAATCTGCGTATACAAAAGCCCGATAATGAAATTGTAGCTTTTATCTGAATCCGGTATAACGCAGAACAGCGCCGTCTTCGTATGTCCATCCGCATTTATCCCCGTTCCCAGTTCCTCCAGATTCAGGTCATCCTTTGACAGAAGCCTCATAACCTGTCTACTCTCCAGCTTTGCCAGCCTGGAATTGGCAGAAATGATGATGGAACGGATCGTATCTCCCGCCCCGCGCATGCATTTGTTGTACTGCTTTACTGCCGGATGGTTCTTGCCTAATGGCGATGTCGCCTCAAGAAATGCCATCCTTGCATCTAAGTCTGAAACCTTATCCTTTTCCACCACCTCCGCTTCAGAAAGCAGCTCCATGACAGACTGCATATTGCGGGATGCCGGCGGCATTTCCAGCCATACATAAAAAAAGAGAGCCTGTAAAAACATTCCCTCTGCTTTGTCCCAGAACGGATCGTTTGGCGCTGCGTTCTTAGGCGTCGTATTGCTCATCAGGTTTGTGACCAGTTTCACCACATCCGTCTCCTCACGGATATACACAAATGGATTGTAACAGTCGCTGTTCTCCATATCCAGCAAGTTGATGACCCTCACCTGATAACCGTTCTGTTTTAACAATTCCCCCTGGCTTCGGAGAATTTCTCCCTTGGGATCCGTCACGATAAACGAAGTGTTAAGCTGCATAAGGTTCGGCTTTACTTCATAAAATGTCTTGCCCGCGCCGCTTCCTCCGATGATCAGGACATTGTTATTGCGCCCTGTTTTCCTTGTGTCCAGGCTCATTCTCACATTCTGGCTCAGAATGCGGTTTTTGCTGTCGTCTCCGGTATCGGCAAGGAGCCTGTTTATCTCTTTGGGTTTTGCCAGCCGGGCAGTCCCGTACTCCCTGCCCGGCATTAAATTACGCTGGCTTGTGTAATAAATAAGGACTGCCGTGGCATAAATGAGCAGCGCAGCTGCCACCGCCTTTAATGTCCCGCCATTATAATAGTCCCTCAGCGGATAGCTCAGCACTTTTCCAAAGGCTTCCACGAATGCCCCAAATTCCATTCCCTGTTTCCATGCTCCATTAACCAGATAGCCCAGATATGCGGAACATAATGCACCGATAACAATCATGGGGAGAAATGGTTTTTTCTTTGTCGCCCTCATCTGTATCACCTCGACTTTCCGGGAACTGTCCGCATTATCTTCTGTGCCGTTTTTTCATACTGTTCTCGGACTCCTTTAGATACCGGATCATAGTGTCCGGCAAAAAGGGCGTCCCCTTTCATGGTCTCCATCACACGATTGTCCTCGGAGTAGAGCTTATACTGCTTTTCCCGGTCAAGATAGCACAGAAGCGTCTTGCCGCCGTAGATTTCCATGACATCCTCTTTATTGAGCCAGATAAACCGGGCATCCCTGCCCCATGTCCCCGGCACTCTTGTCTTTACCGCATGATCATTCTCCTCTGCAATCATCTTTCTTGCTATCGTGATATCCGCAAAATTTGTATTCTTTGAGGCAGCAATTACCTTCATCCGCTCTGACAGTTCCCGAAACCTGCGTATTCTGCCCTCAAAAGTTTCACGATCCATCATTACCTTGTACTGTCCCCCGCCATCCGGCTGTTCCACCACCCCGATCTTCTGGAGCTGGGAAAGCGCCTTTTTTACACTGTCCCCATCTACCGAAAGCTGACTTCCTATTTCGTCCACGCTGACACTGTTTTTTCCTACCGCATACCGTCCCACTTTTTCTAACAGGTTATCCAGGCTGGCGTCAGCATGGACATCCAAGTTTCCCTTTTTCTGTTCTTTCAAGAACCGGTCAAAAACAGCAAGCTCCTTATCATCCGCATCTTCTAAAAACTTATCCATAGAACGCATCTGATAACTGTCTGATTTTAACTTTTGAAGCAGCAGGTTCACGCGGGGAACTGCTTCACTGTGAAACAGCACTTCCGCCCTGTTTTTTCCGTTTCCCATCTCTGGAAGCACAGAATACAGGATTCCGTATTTTCTTGCAAACCTCTCCACCTGCTTGAGATCTTTCTTATCAAACTGAAGCACCTGAAGATCGCCGCCCCTCATCAGGAGCTTCTTCATGGTTGTCCTTCCCATCTGCTTTTCAAACTCTAACATCCCATAGAGAAATTTTACTGCCTTCTGCATCGACTGGATGGAACCGCTTCCGACTTTCATCGCAATTTCTAGCCCCTCAAAGCTGACCCTTATAATCTGCACTGCGTCTGCAATCTCTGACATGACCGCACCTCCTTTACTGTATGCCCTTGTCAGATATGACCACATCAATGATTCCTGACATGGTCTCTGCCGGAAGCCCGCACTCGATCAGATCTTTTAGCTCCTGATCCGAAAAATGACATTCCTTTGCCCTCTTGATCTCTATCAGCTGGTCCTTATCCAATCCGCCCGTGAGCAGCATGGAAAGAAGCGACTCCTGCGAAGGCGTTCCTTTGAACATCCTTGTCGCTATAGCGGCAACTCCTTTGTGTTTCCTAGTATCCGCCCTCTCAATATGCACCGGGATCATCATTCCATCCGGTGTCCGGAGCATGGCATGGCGGCTCCCGGAAACGATATGTTCTGCCGGGCGTGCCGTCTGCTCCTTTTCCTCACTGTAAGCAGCGCCCGCCCTTCCTTCTGCCCGGTCCGGTCTCTGCTCCCCTGCTGGTTTTCTGGTTTCCCGTTCCTGGCTTTCTTTCATAATCAACATCTCCTCCCTTAACTTGCTGATCTCCTCCTCCTTGCCCTTTATGACGCCGGCAGAAGCAGCAAGATCCCGCTTTAACTCCTCCACCTGCCGTTCCAGCCGGTCCAGTTCCCCGTTTAGCTTTTTCTCGGCAGCCTGACTGCCCTCCTCTGTCATCCGCATTTCCCAGTTCCTGACCATCCCTGCTACTTCGTCTAGGGACTTTTGCTCCGGCTTCACTGCTTCCTTAATCTCCTTGGCGAATCTTTCAAAGACCGGTTCCATCGCCCGGACAATCTCCTCAGTATCGGCAGAGACAGGCACTTTTTTATTTTCCACAGCCGTTTCCAGCTGTTCTGCCTTCTCTGGCCGGTCCGGTCTCGCATGGCTCATATCTTCCTTGATTTTGCTAAATATCTGCTCCATATCATGGGCAGTCGCGTTCTTTGAAATAACGCTTATAATGTTATCTTCCGACATGCCGCCCTTTAACTCCGCAAGCGTCAGTCTCAGCTGATATTCATCCAGCCGTTTCATTTTCTTCACCAGTTTGGGAGAAGCGCCCGTATGAATCGCCTCGGACATCGCTTTTGCATTTGCCTCCCGAATCGACGGAACAATATATAGCTCCACCATTTCCTTGGATAACCCATACTCTAAATCCTTTCCGGCAAGTTCCACAACCGGATCCGCAATTCCCTTTGCCCGGTATCCCTGAAGCAACAGTTTCCGGTCGCTCTCTGATAATCTTTTTTCCATTCTCCTAAGCCTCCTTGTCAAACTGAACAGTTACCTTTTTAACTGCTCCCTGTCTCTGTCCTTTCGTTTTTCTCTGTTATCCGCATTTTCAGACTGTTCTTCCATCAGCCTGTCTGCAATGCGGCAATCCCTGGCTATTGACGCATATTCTTCCTTAATCTGAGCCGCCTTCTGCCTGTAATATTCCCGCAGCCTCCCCAGCTCCGAAAGAGAATATCCCTCGGCGCTGATCCCGTCCAGCAGTTTTTTATACTCTTTATGCTCATCCTTAAAAAAATGGTCTCCGTCCTGAAATGCCGCTTCTGCATGAGACAGGATTTTGATGCGGTCTGCTTTGTCCCAAAGGGACTGATACCGCCTTCTCTCTTTATAAAATCTGCTCCGTTCACGCTGAAGCCGCTCCTTTGCCTCAGACATCTGTCTATGTACCTGTTCCAGCTCGCCCAGAGAATGGATCTCATGGTCAGCCAGAAACAAATACTGATCCTGCAATATGTGCATTTTCCGTATCTCCTCGCGGTACTTCCACGCCTGACTGTATGGACGCTGTTTTAATTGCCCGATACGGTACAGCCTCGCAAAATACCTTCTCTGGATTCCGGAAAGTTTCGCCTTCCGCGTCCGGTACGGAACATGTACCCGGAGTATCTTTGCATTTTCATGATGTTCCCGGTAATATGCCATATCCTCTGTGGATATCCTCTCCCGAAGGCGTTCTTCGGTATAATCTGCGCCAAAATACCGGCACCTCCTATATCTTCCCATCCCCGGCGGCCTCACTGCCAGATATTTGTTCTGTTTGATCTGGTATCCCTTAGACCCTAACAGTCTTAAAAATCCGTCAAAATCTGACGCCTGCAGCACACAGGCATCCAGATCCCTCCGTATCATTTCTGACCATGAATATGCCCCATATCTCCTATCCTGCCGTTCGCTGAAATCCCTCTGTTCCACCGCCCTGTCCTCCGCAACAGAAATGGTCGACAGGCCATACTTTTCACACAGGCGGTTCGTGACCGGCTGTATCTGCTTTGCCCAGTCGCCTTTTTCATAACGGTATTTACGCCCGGTCAAAAAACTGACGCTGTTAAATACGATATGCCCATGGATATGCGCCGTATTATCATGGACGGCATAGACCGCCTCATATTCCTTTCCCAGATATTCCTCTACAAACTCTCCTAATATCTGAAATGCAAGCTCCGCCGTCACTTCTCCTTCCGCAAAGGAAATGATGATATGGTATCCCTGTCTTTTATCCGTCTTGTGGAACAGCTTTTTCGTTTCCCGCATCTGTTCATAGGCATATCCCGGCTGGCAGTTGGCCGCCGATACAAAACGCCCGCCTTCTGTCTTTCCCGGATCCGTAATATAACCGATTGCCTGTTTCAAGTGCCGCCCAGAATAATTGCTCCCGCAGTCTTTCATATATAAAATCTTAGTGACTGCCAATATCATCCACCACCTGGCTCAACTTTTCATTCAGCCTGATCATATAGGCAAGCAGCCTCGACTTATCAGAATCACTGTAAAGCATGGAATTGTTGTTGTGGACAATCTCATTGATGTTGACGCCGATCCGATTGACTTCCCCAATAAGCCCGGTAAGCATCCGCCGGATTTCTGGATAATCCTTTGGATTCTGTGTGATAAGCAGCCGGATAAATTCCGATTCTGTCAGTCCCAATTCTGCTACTTTTTTCTTTAATTGTTCATCCTGTTCTTTTGTAAGGCGATATGCCTTCCGTAATTCCATCGCCATTATCTCGACCTCCCCTGCTCCCTGATTTCATGCTCCTCCTGTTCTTTGGACTTCTGTCTGGAAAGGGCCGCCGGAGCCGCATCAACAAGAGCCGTCTCCGTGCCGTAAACACCGGTTTCCTTTAACATGGGAATGTCAATGACCGGGATCAGTTTCAAGCGTTTCATGGTTTTCCTCGCCAGATCATGAGCAATGGCTTCCGCATCCCTTCCATATACAGTCTGGCTGAATATGCGGTCAAGTATCGCCTGTTTCTCATCCAGCTGCTTCTCCAGGGAGCTGCTGCTGCAAAAATCAATGAAATTCTTCGGATTTTCTTTTTTATCCCTCACATCGACCAGTTTCTCATAATTCCACTCACAGACCAGATCCACCACATCATCCAGCGTAATGGGATTTTCCTTATCTAAAAAGAAAAGCTCTCCCCCGGATGAAGCAGAAAGCTCTTTCCCATTCTCTAACAGATAGTCCATGATGATAGCTGCTCCTTTTCTCTGAATCTTCACTTCTTGATGGGTATCCCTGCACCAGTTTATCAGTCCATCTGCCGAATCTATTTTTGTTCCGTTTGACATCATGCCAACACCTCCTTCTTATTTGTCTGTCCATTCCCCCGATATCCCTGTTCCAAAGTATGCGTAAAGCAGGTTTTGCCAGATACGCCTTTTGTTCGACAGAGCGAAAAAAGGCATCCGGTTAGGTGGCATATGCCCCCTAAAACCCCCAATATGGCTATAATATCTCCGCTAAGTAGGAATCCGGCTTCATTTCTGTTTTTCTAAGTAGGATTCCTACTTCATTTTCTGCTTTCTAGGCAGGATTCCTACTTCACGCTTTTCAGGATATTGGGTAGAAAATATGCCATGAAGTAGGAATCCTGTCCCACTTCTGCTTTTTTAAGTAGGATTCCTGCTCCACTTTCTGTTTCCTAGGCAGGATTCCTACTTAGTCATCTTGTTTTTGAAATAATTTCATCACCTGCTCTTGTTTTTCTGCCGACAAGCCATTCATTATAATCCTTATATTCTGCCGGCGGACCATCCACTTTTACCGAATAGCCCCGTTCCCTATACTTCTTTGCCAGCTCAAGCGCCGCCTTTTCCCCCGCTGAATCGTTGTCCAGGCAGAACCTTATGCAGCGTATCTCCGGATGGTCTTTTAAATATTGTTCCAAGGGCTGGTCTGACACCATCCCCAGAGCCAGAAGATGCTCTCCTGTATCCCGGTAAATATCCACATAACTCATCAGGTCAATCGCTGCTTCAAATACAGCGACAGAGTCGGCATTTTTTCTCTCCACATGAAATCCATAGTTTTTATCATTGCCCTCCACATCGCATTTAAAGGATTTCCCGCCCTTATCATATGTGCCGCGCATACTGGCAAACCTCACGGTTCCTTCTGCATCTGTACCAAGAAAGACCGCATTGTGGTATTCTGCCGACTCATAGACCATCCCCCTCTCAATAAACCAGCGGACTGTATTCCCAGATATGCACCGCTTTTTCGTCAGATATTGAATCACCCTGCGGTTATCCGATGCTTTATCGGGAAGTACAAACGGCCTGCGTTCCGGTCCAGATGTCTTTTCATGGATCATCTTTTCCCAGTTCACAAGCCGTTTTTCTGTCCCCCTGTTTCGCGGACAGCCGGCAAAATCAAGCAGCCAGAATACCGCTTCTTTGACGCTCATCCCGGCAAAAACTTTCAGAAAGTCAATCTGGCTCCCGCCATTGGCGCCCCGCTCTCCCTGCCTTGACCAGCGGAACCAGTTTGTCCGGTTGTAGATCCGTATGGAGTCCATCTCCTTTAAAGTATGGTATTTCCCAATCCTTCTTACTGTATAGCCAAGCGCTTCCGCCACCTGACAAAGATCAACGCCTTTTGCCATCCGAAGTTCCTCGTCCGTAAACCTCCTGTCCATCGCCACCGCTCCTCTCTGCTACCCGTCCTAGCTGGATTTTCTCCATATCCGTTTCATATTCTAACATTGACATGTACCGCACCATCCCCTTTTCTTGAAAACTGAAATATCTTGTATTGTCTCCGCCGACAATAACATGGTCTAATAACGGAATTCCAATCAATGAACACACTTTTGCCATTCTGTCTGTAATACGGATATCCGGTTCTGATGGCATAATATCGCCGCTGGGATGATTGTGTATCATAATCATATTGGCTGCATTTGACAAAATGGCTGCCTTGAGCATTTCCCTCGGCTCTGCCAAAGAGGCATCCAGACTTCCAACGCTGGCGATATGGCAGTTAATCGGCGTGTCGTCCGCTTTCAGGTTAATGATTCCTAAAACCTCCCTGTCCAAATCTTTCAAAACTTCTCCCATTGCCTTTATTGCTGACTTTGGATCACTTATTTTTACTGAAGAATAAATAGGGGAGTCTTTAACAAGCCTGACAGCTACCACATCCAGCTGAAAATCACTGTCTTTCATCTTCTGACTCCTCCTCTAAAAATGGGATTTCTAACATAGTTCCCTCCGGTATTTCCTCAATCAGCCTGATCAATTCCCGGATGTCCTCTACTTCAATCTCTTTCCTGTCCATCCATGTCTCCTTATCTTCTCTGCTCCTTTTCCCCATAAAGCAGCGGAGTTTCCGCAACAATGTCGTCAACCCGCCTATTCGGCGTTTCCGTTGCCATGGTCAGTTTTCTTAATTCCTTATCATAGTGGTAGACCTGGTTGGAAAGCCGTTCCTCCGGACGGATAAATTTCATGTTGATATCCTGCACCATTTCCGCAAGTTCTTCCGGTTTTCCCTTGCTGGCGGGCACACAGACCACTTCATGGATGGATGAAGGAAGAATATAGAGATCATCCTTGACCAGTTCCGCGACCTTTTGGAGATTTTCATCATAGAGCATCTGGACAGCCCCATCTATTCCAAGCGTATTTGAAACAACTATCATTTCATTCTCCGGTATTATCTCTTTTACCAATGCTTCTGTAGGCTCTTTCCAATTTTTTTCACCCATAATCATCCCCAGAATGACCTGATACATCGGCTTAATATCTGCCGGAAGAATCCTTTTAGTATTTTCTGCCGCTTTAAGGAATAATTCCTGCTCGTCCATCCCTGCCATTTCCGCTATTGAATTACTTACTATGACAGAATGAAACCCTGTATCGTCTTTTTCTAAAATAAGGCGGTAGATAACCGAACAGTCGTTGATTTCCCTGTGCGGCGTATTTTCCAAGAGTTTCTGGTTGCTTTCTGTGTTGATCATCATCATGACGACGTTTTCTCCCACATATTCTTTTGTAATATCCGGCAAAGAAATATTTTTTATTTTATCTATATTGACCGCGCAAGCTCTTGACACTGCCCGAAATACTTCTTCTAAGTCGCCGAAGGCTTGATACTGCTCGTACATCTGCCCCAGATAAAAAGTCGCCGCCTGGCTGCTCGTCTTGTCTGGCCAGATTACTACTGCATCCTGTTCTTGGTTTATTTTTGTCACTGATTTTATCTCCACTTTTGCGTTCTTAAACTCTTTGGGGAGATAACTAAGAAGCGACTTCTCTACCACTGTCTTAAATGTTGCATAATCCATCATAATCTTTACCTCATTTCTTTAATGATAATGCTGCGGACCGCTCGGATGGTGCAGACAAGCCTGCCCCCATCCCCGTCTCCGCATAATAAAAGCGCAGATTCTGCGCTCTTTCGTCATTGTCCGCTATTTAGTTCTTGTTTCGGAACCCTAACCTCTTTCTTTTTCGGAAGTACAGAATGATTCCGCTTAGGATAAACGCCCCGCCAGCCAGCCCGAACATCCATGGCTTATAGTCTCCTCCTGTCTGTGGAAGTTTAGGCTCTTTGGGCTTGTTGGTGACATGAAGCTGATATGTTACCGGCTCCACTGCACTGTCATCATACTGAATTGTTACCCTATGCTCCTTTTCATCCAGAATGTATCCGTCTGCTGCTTTTGTCTCAACTACAATATACGGAATATCCTGTTCAAAGTCGCCGTTATCTTTATAAGTACAGATGTCTAACTGCCTTGACTTTGCGTAACCGTTCCGGTCTGTCTCTAGTTTCTGGATAACATGGTTCTTCTCGTCCCGAATCTCAAAGACAGCGCCCTTGATCGCTTTTTTCGTATCACTGTCCGTTTTATAGATTTCAATATAGCCTTTCACCCTCTCATCTGTCATAGATACCTTCTGGATTTTGGGACTTCCATCGGCAGACTTTTCTTCCCTTACAGTAAACGATGCTTCATTCGCAATCAGATACCCATACGGCGCAAATGTCTCCCTCAGCGTATAACTGCCCGCCGGGATGGCATTTAATGTATACGGCGTGCCGTCCGTCGTCCATGACGCATAGACATCTCCGTATTCATCAAGGATTTCCAGTTTCGCACCCTTGATTTCCTTTCCAGTTGTCATATCCGATTTTGAAACCTCGACAATAATCGGGATTTCAGACACTTCAATCTCTTTCTGGATAAATGCCTGTTCTGCATCCGAATATGTGAAGTCAGCCTCATATTCACTTTCATCCACCAGATATCCCGGTGCGGTTTCAATCTCTTTCACATAGTATCTGCCAAGGGGAAGATCTGCTTCAAAGACCGCTTTCCCTTCCTCGTCCGTTTCAGCCGATTCAATCAGGCTGTCCGCTTCCACAAGGACTTCTCCATCTTTTGAGACAATGTCTGCTGTTGCATAAACGCCATATATGGCTCCTGCGACCGGCACCTCATTGACAGAGTTCCTTTTTATCAAAGAAAGTTCCGTCTTTACCCTCTCATCTGCAAGCTCTGCGTTTTCATATACAATCTCTGTATGGTCATCGGCATAAGTAAGCTCAATCTGCTTCGCCTCCTTATCTAAGACAAATCCTTCCGGCGCCTGCACTTCTTCAATGCGGTACTTTCCAAGAGGCAGATCTGACACAGAAGCCTCCCCGTTTTCATCTGTGGTGAGTACGGCAACTACCGCGCCCTGTGTTGCCGGCACTCCGCCAACTACTGCCAGCTTTCGGTTTCCTTCCCCGTCCTTCTGGTGGTCAGGCGTATAAATATCTTCATCGGCAATCAAATGATATACCGCCCCGGAAAGAGGCGTTTCCTCATACCGAAACCGGACACTGCGGTTGTCTCCTGTCACTGCCGTAAGAATACGGTCAATAATGGTATCATATTCCGCACCAGCTAAAACTTCCCCTTCCTTGTGGATGGTGACGCTCCCCTTTACCGGCTGGTTTTCAATTTCCACGGTAATGACTGGATCGCCGTCCTTATCCTCCAGCACTTCCACGGCTCTTTCTTTAGTAACGGTAAACGGCACGCTTTCTTTTGTGAGAAGATATCCTTCTGGTGCTGTAATCTCTGTCGCCTCGTACTCCCCATGCTTTAATTTCAGCGGAGTGGTCACTGTGCCAGTTTCGTCCGTTACAAACTCACTGATCATTTTGTCTCCCACTTTCTGTTCGACAAAGGAATCTGAACCGGCTTTTTTAATCTTGAATGTCACACCGGATAACAGCACCGTCTCCCCGCTCTCCTTATCTTTCTTGACAAGACGGATGTATGCCTTGAATGGAGCATCGTTTAATATCTTCCAGGGCTGCGGTTCCCGGCTATCTTCTGTGACCGTCACCGTAAAATCGTCTGTCTTATACAAATCCTTTGGAACCTTTGTCTCTTTTACGAGATATGTTCCATAGGGGAGATCTATGGATTTTGCATATCCATTCTCATCTGTCACAAGCGTATCATAAACTTCTGACTTCTCCCATCCATCCCTGTCAATATCTGACTTGAGCTTTACCGTAAATTCTGCCTCCGCCACCTTTTCTGTCTCATCGCTTTCTCCATCGGTCGATACCTTGATAATCTCAAATGGCTGTTTCTTTACGGTCTCTTTCACTTCCCTTGTCAGGCTGATGTCCTGATGGACATTTTGCGCTTCCCGGAATTTAATGTCGTACACTGTGCTGTCCAAAAGATAACCCTCGCTCGCTTCAACCTCTTTGACATAATAATTGCCAAAGTAGAGATTTCCAAAAGCAAAGCCGGAATCCTTATCCGTCTTGACTGTCGCTAGCAGCGTATCCTTTGCCGCAGGAACTTCCATAAACTGAAAATCAGTCCCTTTAGAAGATGTGACCGGATCTGTAGATTTATAGGTCACAATTCCGCTTCCGTCAGGATACTGAATATCTTCTGCCGCATACAGCCCATAGGTTGCGCCCTCTAACGCCGCATCACCCTGTGCCTCCTCTCCTGTCTCGCTGTCTTTCTTGTCCGCAGTTATATCACAGCGGATCGGCGTATTTTCCACATTAAGCTGCACCACATCTCCTTTTTTGGGCTGGACTTCCCACACTGTTCCTGACTCCTTATATCCCTCCGGTATCTCGACCTCTTTGACATAATAGGTATCCTGCATTATCATGAACTTCTCTGACATGGCGCCGCCCAAGTCCTCATCATAGTAGAAAACGGGAACCTGAACCGGATTCCGTTCCTCATCCATGACAGTCCTCTTTGTGCAAGCTGCATCATCAAATACAGCAAAGCCGGCATTCTTGATCTCTGTCTGTGAAAAGGAATCCTTTTTGTTGATAATCACGCCTGCCGGTTCGGGATACTCCTCATGAGTAAAGGTTTTCGCCGGTTTTTTCGTCACCTCTCCTTTTGAATCGTAAATAGTAAAATAATCCGAACTGATCTCATATACCGTATCATCCAATTCGTACCCTTCTGGACTATCAATTTCTTTCAGGTAATAAGTATCCTGTGTAAGCGACTGGACATCCGTCCCATATAGTCCCGGAGATGTATCGCTGGATACCATCTCACAAAGAACGTCATCACAGTCTTTATCTTCATACAGATAATAAGTCGCCCCCGGAATAGGCTGCTTGTTAAATTTATCTGTTTTCTGGAATGAAAAACTGCCTGGCTTATATTCAGATGTCACTTTTACGACAGCCTTTTCCGATACCGGCGTAAATTCCTCCAAAAAAGTAATCTTCTGCTGTGATACAACAGAAGGCGTCCACTTCCTTCCGCCCTTTTCATTGGAGTAGGCTTTTGCCTGTACCTTGACCGTGCTTTTCTTATCAAGAATCTTTTTCATAGCCTGCTCATTGCAGTACAGATAAAAATTGGAAGATTCCTTATCTGCGTCTGTCTGTGCCACGCAGACATCATACTTTTTCAAATCTCCCTCATCCACAATATCCGAGGAGTCTTTCTTGATCTCACCAGTGGTAAGCCCTGACGGCACTCCGGTAATCACATACTTGACTTCCGTGATGCTTCCTGATTTTGTCCTCACGAATTTTTCAGAAGAACGGTAAAGTCCCTCTGAAACCTCTTTCCACTCCGTTATTTTGGGCGAAATCTTATAAGAAATGCTCTTGGTAAGACCTGTTTCCAGATTGTACTCGCTCTTATTCAGATTTTTGGCATCCGACACCATCTGCTCGATATTCTTGTAGACGCCGCTTCCGTCATTGTAATACGACAGCTTGACCTCTCCGTTCAATACATGGATTGCCGCACTGGTAATAAAATAATCCGCATCAGCAGAACCGGAGGAATACTTATCTGTATGGCATTTCCCTCCCAGTTTCCGAGCGCCGTTGACAAGACAGAAGGTAATCTGCGCCTTGATCTTGCCGCCAGAAGTGACCGTTCCATTTGTTGTATTTTTGTGCATGTCCATACAATAAACAAGATGGTTCTTATAATCGCCAGATTCGGATATATACTTAATTCCCATTCTATGACCACAATAGCTTGCATAGCCGGAATAGGCTACTTTCATGCTGTCCTTATCCTTTTCAGCCGCCCGTGCCGTCACCCCCGGCATGGCGATAGAGGCAGCAGATACAAAAAAGTCTCCTATTTTCTCTAAAATACTGCTTTTTGATGTATCCGCTGGTTCTGTTTCAATCTCCTCCACGGAATCTTTTGCAGTGCCACTGCCATTATCTCTTTCATCCCCATTCTCCGGATCAACGCCATTTTCTATGATCTCCACATCTTGGTTTTCATCCAGATGAATGGTAAAAGCAGCTGTATTGCTCTGAATACTCTCAATCTCGCCCACTGATAAAGGAAGTTCTTCATTTTTCCTTGCTTCTCCAACCATCGGCGCAGCTTCTTCCCCGGCTGAATCTTCCAGAACATAGCTATCCTCGGCTGTGAGTCCATCCTCTCCCGGATCTGACTTTTCACCTGTATCATACCGTTTAGGTTCTTCCTGCCAGCTGTCCGATTCTGCCGCAAAAGCAGAAGCATTTTGCCCAAATGCAGTCAATGCAACAACAGCTGCCATAAACAAGGCCAGAATCTGCTTTCTTTTTGTTGATTTCATATCATCATTCCTTTCTGTCATATTATCACAGGCATCTATATCCCTCCTCTTTCCCCATGCTGTCCGACAAAACACGGAAAAAGAAAAAAAGGCACGCCTTTCATCGGTATGCCCTTCTTCCCATAAGCCTGAGCCTGTATCAGACTTCCCTAATTAAATTTTGATACTCATGATCACCTCCCGGTTCATTCATCATCGCTCCAGTCCATCACATGCTGCATGACATTATCAAAGCGGCTGAGTGTATCTGGTACATTTTCTTCTGCCTTCTCTGCCTCACTCCTGTCGTTCTTCTGAAATCTGTCCGTCTCGGAAAAACCCATTTTGGATATTACCATACCGCTCCCCAAAAAGCGTATGATATCCTCGTATATCTCTGTACGGACCGCACTTTTCATTTTTGACAGTTCTTCCTCAAATGTCTGCTCTGTGATGTAGCGGGTTTCCTCCGATTTCTTTGCTGCTGCGTTGGTCAGATCCCCATTTTCCAGCATATCCACATAATAACCGATTGCATTGATGATAAACTGATTCTTTGACCTATGCACTGACAGATTCAGATCATCCAATATTCCCATTATCTTCATGTGTTCCGGATTATCATAGCTTAAACGGACAGTCACATGACGAACTTCCTTCTTCTCCATCCGTTTTCACTCCTCACGCTGTTTTTTTCCGGCTAAGATACAGCATTGCCAATGTCTCATAGCCAATCGCATTTGCCCTCACATCCTCAATATAAGAAATATTGCGCTGGTTCAGGCCCGCATACTTTTTCATCAGGCTGGCTCCGCCGCCGACAAAAGTGATTGGCGTAGTCTTTACATTGATGCCTTTTTCCACGATAATACGGAAAATGGATCTTGTGTACTTCTCAATCTCTCCCTTGATAATGTCAATATATTCCCGGTCAAGATTAGCATCGCCGTTTATCATGACCTCGCGAATCATAAACTCATCAATCTTTGTATTCATCCGGCGTACACAGGCTTCGTCAATCTTGCGCATGCAGGTAATAATCCCATTCGGATCGGAACCGCTGCTTGATTCATCCGGCGCCCGGTCAATAATCTTCAAAGTATCTACTGTCCAGGAGCCAATATCTACAACAAACTCCTGCCCCGCCATCTCCGGCAGCCTGTCTACGACTGCCCCATAACACTGGGGATAGACTAAAACTTTTTCAATCACAATGAGATACTGCGTTTTCTCGTACCGGAACCTCACCATTCGATTTCTGGACAGATAATGGATGAAATCCTTTTTTTCCGCTCCAAATCTTCCAATCGGCAGACCGGCAGCCAGCACAAGTTTTGCACTTTTCATGCCTCGCGCTTTCAGTTCTTTTGCCACTGCCGCCAAAGTCAGAAGGTAATAATTCTCATTACATACCTTGTTTTCCTGGACTTTCAGCCTTTCTCCTCCAATTCGGTAATATCTGCCGTTATACTCCAGAATGTTTTCATATACCATCGGTTCCGAACCAAGTTCCGCCACTCCCGACACAAAGCAGGAATTTCGTGTCTTAATATGGCTCCATCCATGGTCAATGCCCAATGGAATCACTTTTTCGTCCATGTTTTTCTGCCTCCTTTTCGCTTCGATAAATTTTCAGAGTGAATAAAGCACAGGATATGTACTTAGCAGGATATCCACTCATTTCAGAAAACTGCCATCATTCCACAGACAAATTTGCTGAAATCAGTGAATATCATGGACATCAAAGTCCGTATTCTCTCGATATGACTGCGGCTTCTGCTTGCCACACTTTTCGGATACCGCACTCAAGATATCCTCATGAACTGCCAATTCCCCATCGTTATTGCTTTTGACTCACGATTTCGGTGTTCCGGCTCCTCTGATTTTCTCCGACTTTGCATTCATCGGTAGCTCCGGCTTAGGCTAGCGGTCTTTCCATGAGCAGCTATAAGGACACTTATAACCGACCTTCATCGCCGTACCCCGGTGCGTCCCCGTTAGGGGCAGAGAAACCTTCTCGTCATACCTACTATAAAATTGTCTGCCGAACTGCCAGCTATGCCGGTCTTTGTTCGACGCACCTATATAGTAGCATTTTTTTCAGCGATATTGTCCTCATCTGATGCACCTTATTTTTGTTTTCATCTACTTTGTAGGATGATTGGGGACATTTACGGTGTTCCAGCATCCACAAATGCTAGGAATACCCGAAAGATCAGCCCAAACATCAAAAGAAAAATCTTTAACAGCTCCAGCGTCAGCCAAAATGCAGCCGCCGCCACTTTTAACACTCCCTTTACAATCATAATGATTGCTTTCCAGAGCAGTTGCCAGATCATAACCACCAACTCCTTACTTACTAAAAAAGGGACTAAATCAGCATTAAAAAA